>NZ_JBHYXD010000121.1:0-8757 GCF_042751995.1 Streptomyces sp. NPDC059371
ACACCCCCCCCCCCCCCCCCCCGGCCCGAAGCCACCGCCGCGGCCTCACCCCCGGCCCCCCCCCCGGTTTTATAACTTGATACTTTGGCCGTACCCCCCCGGGCCGGGACCGCCCCCGGGCCACCGGAACGCCACTGACGAGGAGAGAACGGCGCTATGCCGAAGAACAAGTCGCACAGCGGTGCCAGCAAGCGCTTCAAGATCACCGGCTCCGGCAAGGTGCTCCGTGAGCGCGCCGGCAAGCGCCACCTGCTCGAGCACAAGTCGTCCCGCGTGACGCGCCGTCTCACCGGCACCGCCGAGATGGCCCCGGGCGACGCCGCGAAGATCAAGAAGCTTCTCGGCAAGTGACGTACCGGCGCCCAGGCGCCGCACGTCTGATCCGGGACCCCATCGATTTCGGGTCGTGTGAGTCCAACCACGGCCCCGCTACAAGGAGTTAAAAGTGGCACGCGTCAAGCGGGCAGTAAACGCACACAAGAAGCGCCGGGCGATCCTCGAGGCGGCCAAGGGCTACCGCGGCCAGCGTTCGCGCCTGTACCGCAAGGCCAAGGAGCAGGTCACCCACTCCCTGGTCTACAACTACAACGACCGCAAGAAGCGCAAGGGCGACTTCCGTCAGCTGTGGATCCAGCGCATCAACGCTGCGGCCCGCCAGAACGGCATGACGTACAACCGCCTCATCCAGGGTCTGAAGGCCGCCAACATCGAGGTGGACCGCAAGATCCTCGCGGAGCTGGCCGTCAACGACGCCAACGCGTTCACCTCGCTGGTCGAGGTCGCGAAGAAGGCCCTGCCGTCGGACGTCAACGCGCCGAAGGCCGCGTGACGCTGCGCTGGCTTCGGCCGGTGTGACTGAAGGACCCGCAGGTTCGCCTGCGGGTCCTTTGCTGCTCACGCCGCTGCGGCCGGCCGTTCGGGTGCCGCAGGGCGGGGGCTGATCGCGCAGTTCCTCGCGCCCCCAGGGGGTTGCAGTCACCCCCGCTGCCATGCGAGCCGCACGGATACCGGCCGCACGGATACCGGCCGCACAGATACCGAAGGTGAACCAGAACATGGCCTCCGCCAGCCCCGAGCTGATCTCGCCCCGTTCCCCCCGTGTCTCCGCCGCGCGGCGGCTCGCCAGGCGGAACTTCCGGGGCAAGGACCGGCTGTTCCTCGCCGAGGGGCCGCAGGCCGTCCGGGAGGCCGCCGCACACCGCGCCGACGGCACGGCCACCCTCGTGGAGCTGTTCGCCACCGTGGAGGCCGCGGAGCGCTACGCCGACATCATCGGCGGCGCCCGGCAGGCCGGCGCCCGGGTGCACCTCGCCGACGAAGAGGTGATCGCCGACATCTCGACCACCGTCACCCCGCAGGGCCTCGTCGGGATCTGCCGTTTCCTCGACACCCCCTTCGAGGACATCCTCAAGGCCCGGCCGAGGCTCGTCGCCGTCCTCGCCCACGTCCGCGACCCCGGGAACGCCGGAACCGTGCTGCGCTGCGCGGACGCCGCCGGTGCCGAAGCCGTCGTCCTCACCGACGCCTCCGTCGACCTCTACAACCCCAAGGCCGTACGCGCCTCCGTCGGGTCCCTGTTCCATCTGCCCGTCGCCGTCGGCGTGCCCGTCGAGCAGGCCGTGGCCGGACTCAAGGACGCCGGCGTCCGCATCCTCGCCGCCGACGGCGCCGGGGAGGACGACCTCGACGACGAACTCGACAAGGGGACCATGGGCGGCCCCACCGCCTGGGTCTTCGGCAACGAGGCCTGGGGGCTTCCGGAGGAGACCCGCGCGCTGGCCGACGCCGTCGTGCGCGTTCCGATCCACGGAAAGGCCGAAAGCCTGAACCTGGCCACGGCCGCGGCCGTATGTCTCTACGCGTCAGCCCGTGCACAGCGCGCCTCCACAGGGTGCCGCTCCGTCACCGGCAGCTAGTAGGGTGACGGGCCCGGGGGCCCTCTGCGCCAGACGAGAGGTGGGGTACGGGGATGAGTGTCGGCACGGGCGGTGCCCATGGCGCGCTGCGAGCGCGGGACGTGCGCGGCGCTTCCGCGCCCTGGCACGATGACACCGCCGGAGCCGGTCCGGGTCTCGGCATAGACCCCGACGACCTGCCCGACGGAATCGTCGTCGCCGACGAACACGGCCGGGTCGTCTGCTTCAACGCCGCCGCCGCCCGGATCACCGCGGTCCCCGCCGCCGAGGCCCTCGGCCGCCGCCTCGAAGCGGCCCTCCCGCTGGAGGACCTCGAAGGCCGGCGCTGGTGGCAGCTCACGGACCCCTACGGCGGACTCGCCATCCGCAACGGCCAGCCCGAACGGAACCTCCTGCTCCCCGGTGGCCGCGAGATCCTCGTCTCCGCCCGCTATGTGCGCACCCACCCCACCGGCCCGGTCCGCCGGGTCGTCGTCTGCCTGCGCGACACCGAGGCCCGCCGCCGCACCGAGCGCAGCCACGCCGAGCTGATCGCCACGGTCGCCCACGAACTGCGCTCGCCGCTCACCTCCGTCAAGGGCTTCACCGCGACCCTGCTCGCCAAATGGGAACGCTTCACCGACGACCAGAAGAAACTGATGCTGGAGACCGTCGACGCCGACGCGAACCGCGTCACCCGGCTCATCGCCGAGCTCCTCGACATCTCCCGCATCGACTCCGGCCGCCTCGAATTGCGCCGCCAGCCCGTCGACATCGGCGCCGCCGTCGGCCGGCACATCCAGGCCTACGTCGCCTCCGGCCAGCCCGCCGACCGCTTCCTGCTGCGCATCGAGCAGCCCCTGCCCGGTCTGTGGGCCGACCCCGACAAGATCGACCAGGTGCTCAGCAACCTGATCGAAAATGCGGTGCGCCACGGCGAGGGAACCGTCACCATCGACGTGGCACCCTCCACGTCCCCGCGCGAGCGGCCGGACGAGGAGGGCACGGCGAACGCCGTCACGTCGGTCACCGTGAGCGACGAGGGCACCGGAATCCCGGAGGAGTCCATGAACCGCGTCTTCACCCGCTTCTGGCGGGGCAGCAAGCGCGGCGGCACCGGCCTCGGGCTCTACATCGTCAAGGGCATCGTCGAAGCCCACGGCGGCACCATCACGGTCGGCCGCGCCCCCGGCGGGGGAGCGGAGTTCCGATTTACGCTGCCCGTGGGCACCCCGGCGTATCTGCTCTAGCGCCGCAGCGGCCCCCACGGGCGCCTCCGCACGGGAACACCGCCGGGACGCCCGTCCTGGGCGGAGCCTCACCCCCGTTAGACTCGGCCTTTGGCACCTTTGCGTCCACTCATCTGCGGACGATGCGTCTCCGAGTCGATGACGGGGACCCTCAGCCAGCCAACCGGAAGCACGGGAAGAGATGTCGGCACCTAATAAGTCGTACGACCCTGTAGAGGTCGAGGCCTTGAAACCGGAAGAGATCGAGCGCATGCGGGACGAGGCGCTCGCCGCCTTCGCCGCCGCCGGCGACCTCGACGCGCTCCAGGAGGCCAAGGTCGCCCACACCGGCGGCGCCTCTCCGCTGGCCCTCGCCAACCGCGAGATCGGCGCCCTGCCCCCGCAGGCCAAGGCCGCGGCAGGCAAGCTCGTCGGCCAGGCCCGCGGCGCTGTGAACAAGGCCCTCGCCGGCCGCCAGACCGAACTGGAGGCCGACCGGGACGCGCGCGTACTGGTCGAGGAGGCGGTGGACGTCACCCTGCCGTACGACCGTGTGCCGTCCGGCGCCCGGCATCCGCTGACCACGATGATGGAGCGGGTCGCGGACGTCTTCGTGTCCATGGGATACGAGGTCGCCGAGGGCCCCGAGGTCGAGGCGGAGTGGTTCAACTTCGACGCCCTGAACTTCGGTCCGGACCACCCGGCCCGGCAGATGCAGGACACCTTCTTCGTCCAGGGCCCCGAGGGCACCCACGGAGACGAGTCCGGTGTCGTGCTGCGCACCCACACCTCGCCGGTGCAGGCCCGCGCCCTGCTCGACCGGGAGCCGCCCGTCTACGTGGTGTGCCCCGGCCGCGTCTACCGCACGGACGAGCTCGACGCCACGCACACCCCGGTCTTCCACCAGATCGAGCTGCTGGCCGTCGACGAGGGCCTGACCATGGCCGACCTCAAGGGCACCATGGACCACATGGTCCAGTCGCTCTTCGGCTCGGACATGAAGACCCGGCTGCGCCCGAACTACTTCCCCTTCACCGAGCCGTCCGCCGAGATGGACATGCTCTGCTACGTCTGCAAGGGCGAGTCCGTCGGCAACCCCGACCGTCCCTGCCGGACCTGCTCCTCCGAGGGCTGGATCGAGCTCGGCGGCTGCGGCATGGTCAACCCCCGGGTGCTGGTCGCCTGTGGCGTCGACCCGGAGAAGTACAGCGGATTCGCCTTCGGGTTCGGCATCGAGCGGATGCTGATGTTCCGTCACAGTGTTGAAGACATGCGAGACATGGTCGAGGGTGACGTCCGGTTCACCCGGCCGTTCGGGATGGAGATCTGATGCGGGTCCCGCTTTCTTGGCTGCGGGAGTACGTCGACCTGCCGGCGACGGAGACCGGGCGCGACGTCCAGGCCAAGCTCATTTCGGCAGGACTCGAGGTCGAGACGGTCGAGCAGCTCGGCGCCGACCTCAAGGGCCCCCTGGTCGTCGGCCAGGTGCTCACCATCGAGGAACTGACGGAGTTCAAGAAGCCCATCCGCTTCTGCACCGTCGACGTCGGCACCGCCAACGGCACCGGTGAGCCCCAGGAGATCGTCTGCGGCGCGCGCAACTTCGCCGTCGGCGACAAGGTCGTCGTGGTCCTGCCCGGCGCCGTCCTGCCCGGCAACTTCGCGATCGCCGCGCGCAAGACGTACGGCAAGACCTCGCACGGCATGATCTGCTCCGGCGACGAGCTGGGCATGGGCGACGACGGCAGCGGCGGCATCATCGTGCTGCCGCCGGAGACCGAGCCCGGCAGCGACGCGATCGAGTTGCTCCAGCTCGTCGACGAGGTCCTGGACATCGCGGTCACGCCCGACCGCGGCTACGCGCTGTCGCTGCGCGGGGTGGCCCGCGAGGCCGCCATCGCCTACGGCCTGCCGCTGCGCGACCCCGCGCTGATCGACGTACCGGCCCCGAACGCGTTCGGCCACCCGGTGCGGATCAGCGACCCGATGGGCTGCGACCGCTTCACCGCGCGCACGGTGACCGGCCTCGACCCCGACGCCCAGTCCCCGATCTGGCTGCGCCGCCGGCTGCAGAAGGCCGGCATGCGCCCGGTCTCGCTCGCCGTCGACATCACCAACTACGTGATGCTGGAGCTCGGCCAGCCGCTGCACGCCTACGACCGCAGCCGGGTCCAGGGCACGATCGGCGTGCGCCGGGCCGAGCAGGGCGAGAAGCTCACCACGCTCGACGGCGTCAAGCGCACGCTGGACGCCGGCGACCTGGTGATCACCGACGACCGCGGCCCCATCGGCCTCGCGGGCGTCATGGGCGGCGCCCACACCGAGATCGACGACACCGAGGGCACCACCACCGAGGTCGTCATCGAGGCCGCGCACTTCGACCCGATCACCATCGCGCGCACGGCCCGCCGGCACAAGCTGGCCTCCGAGGCGTCCAAGCGCTTCGAGCGCGGCGCCGACCCCGAGGCCACCTCGGCCGCGGCCCAGCGGACCGTCGACCTCCTCGTGCTCCTCGCGGGCGGCACCGCCGACGCCGGGGTCACCGAGGTGATCGCGCCGTCCGCGCCGCACACCATCACCATCCCGGCGGACCACCCGGACAAGGTGGCCGGTGTCGCGTACGGCCGCGAGACCGTCGTACGCCGGCTCCAGGAAGTCGGCTGCGACGTCTACGGGCAGGACGAGCTGATCGTCACCGTGCCGTCCTGGCGGCCCGACCTGACCGACCCGAACGACCTCGCCGAAGAGGTCATCCGGCTCGAGGGCTACGAGAACCTGCCCTCCACGCTGCCCAAGCCCCCGGCGGGCCTCGGCCTCACCGACCGGCAGCGGCTGCACCGCCGGGCCGGCCGGGCGCTGGCCGGCGCCGGCTACGTCGAGGCACCGAACTACCCGTTCATCGGCGAGCACGTCTTCGACCAGTTCGGCCTCGCCGACGACGACCCGAAGCGCAAGGTCGTCAAGCTGGTCAACCCGCTCTCCGACGAGGAGCCCGCGCTCCGTACGACGCTGCTGCCGGGCCTGCTGCAGGCCCTGCGCCGCAACGACGGACGCGGCAGCCACGACCTGGCGCTCTTCGAGACCGGTCTGGTCTTCCACCCGCGGGAGGAACTGCGTGTCGCCGGGCGGCTGCCCGTCGACCGCCGTCCCACCGACGAGGAGATCGCGTCCCTGACCGCCGCGCTTCCCGCGCAGCCCCGGCACGCCGCCGTCGTCCTCGCGGGCGCCCGCGAGCAGGCCGGCTGGTGGGGCAAGGGACGCCCGGCCGACTGGGCCGACGCGATCGAGGCCGCGCGCGTCCTGGCCCGCGAGTCGGGGACCGAACTCCTCGTCCGCTCGGGTCAGTACGGGCCCTGGCACCCGGGCCGCTGCGCCGAGCTCGCGGTCGTCGTGGACGGCGCGGAGCAAATCGTCGGGTACGCCGGTGAGCTGCACCCCGGTGTCCTGAAGACGCTGGGCCTGCCCCCGCGCACCTGTGCGATGGAGCTGGACCTGGACGCGCTGGAGCGGGCGAGCTCGGGCCACCCCAAGGGCCCGAAGATCTCGACCTTCCCGGTCGCCACGCAGGACGTCGCCCTTGTCGTCGACAAGAGCGTCCCGCACGCGGACGTCGAGGCGGCCCTGCACGAGGGCGCCGGTGAACTCCTCGAGTCCATCCGGCTGTTCGACGAGTACGAGAGCGCCCAGCTCGGCGAGGACAAGAAGTCCCTCGCCTACGCGCTGCGGTTCCGTGCCGCCGACCGCACGCTGACCGTCGACGAGGCCTCCGCGGCCCGCGACGCGGCGGTGGCGCTCGCCGCGGAGCGCACGGGCGCCGTGCTGCGCGGAGCCTGACGGCTCCAACGGGTTGCGCCGGGGAACCGTGCGCCGTGTTCGCGGATCGTTCCGCGACCGGGGCGCACGGTTCCCCGCTCCCGTTTCCGGGGGTTCCCAGGCCCCCGTGGGGGGTTTCCCCGGCCTCTGTGCGAGGCTTCCCCGGCCCCTGCCTGCATAAATGCGGCTGTCCGAAGACACCTCACTCATTTGGGTGACATGTCCTGGTGACCCTGCCCGGCCGGGTCGGCGCTCGACAGAATCGGAGCGGTCTCTCCGAGGCCGTCTGCGCTGTCAGTGCCTATTGGGGGGCCAATCGGCATGATCCGTAACAAGGCTGGGGCTCCCCGCAGGGCGACGCTCCGGACGCACTCGCGGGCCCCGGCCGGAGCGGTCCCCGGACCGCGTCGCTGCCGCGACCGGCTGAGGGCCGGATTCGACCGGGCTGTACGCGGTCGCAGATCCCGCCCCGGATCCCTCCGCGAAGACCGCGGACGCGGCCTCCTCGGCCACCGGGTCCCGCGCACCGCCGCCCGGCCGCCGCTGCGCCGGGCGGTGAACCTGGGGCTGCCCGCGGTCTGGGGCGCGCTGGCGATCTCGTACAAGATGGCCTGTCCGCTCGCGCAGGAGAACGGGATCGGTGCCCGCGTCGTCACCAGCGCCGTCTTCCTCGCGGTCGGAGCCGGTCTGATAGTCCACATCAGAAGAGCGCTGCTGCGCGAACTCCGGCAGATCCGCAGGATCGCGGGAGCCGCGCAGAACGTCCTGCTGCGCCCGCTGCCGCCGCGCATCGACGGGCTGGACATCGCCGCGGCCCAGCTCTCCGCGGACCACGGCGCGAGCATCGGCGGCGATCTGTACGAGGCGATCGCCACCGAGCACGGCGTGCGGGTCGTGATGGGGGACGTCCGCGGGCACGGACTGGGGGCCATCGGCACGGTCGCCGCCGTTCTCGGCAGCTTCCGCGAGGCCGCGCACGACGAACCCGAACTCGGCGGTGTCCTCAGAAGACTCGACCGGGCGCTGGCCCGGCACCTGCGCGAGCGGGACCGGGCCGAACACGCCTTCGCCGGGCCCGAGTCCGACCACCACGCCGCCGAGGAGTTCGTCACCGTCCTGCTCCTGGAGATCCGCGGGGACGGCGAGGTGCACGCCCTCAACTGCGGCCATCCCTGGCCGTATCTGCTGACCAGGGGCCGCGTCCGGCCGTTCGTGCGCGCCGAACCGCTGCCCCCGCTCGGGCCGTTCCCGCTGCCCGCCCGCCTGTCGGCGGAATTCTGCGGCCGGCTCCGGCCCGGCGAGGGGCTCTTCCTGTACACCGACGGCGCCGAGGACGCGCGGGACGCCCGGGGCCGGTTCTTCCCGCTGCTCCCCGCGCTCGCGGCGGCCGTCCGCGACGGGCCCGTCGAACCGCAGGCCGTGCTGCGCGCGGTGTTCACCGGCCTGCTGCGCCACACCGGCGGCCGGCCCGACGACGACGTGGCCCTCCTGGTCCTGCACAACGACCGCCGCCCCCTCGCCCTGAACCACGGCCGTGTCTCCCAGCACGTGCCCCGCTGAGCCGTGTCCGCAACGTCCCGCCTGCCCGGTCGATCCCGGGAACGACCGGCCACGGGACCCACTCCCGGACGTCCGGAGTCCCGCGGCCGACCCGGCCGGACCGGCTCTGCCGTCCGCCCGGCCACGGGGTGTCGGGCCCGGGGCCCGGGGGGCGGGCCCCGCGAGCGGGGTGTCTGCCCGCGGGGCGCGGGGGGGCGGGGGTGCGGGGGGGTGACACGGTGGCGGCCAGCAGCCCGGGGGGGGGGGGGGGGGGTGGGCGC
>NZ_JBHYXD010000121.1:8767-11614 GCF_042751995.1 Streptomyces sp. NPDC059371
CGCCCCGGCCCCCCCCGCCACCCCCCCGCCCCGGGCCCCCACCCCGCTCGGGCCGCAGCCCCGCGCCCGCCCCGCCGGCACGGGCTCTGCGGTCCGCCCGCCCACGGGGTGTCGGGCAGGCGGCCGGGCGGACGGCGCGGAGCGGGCCGCCGTACTGTACGAGGGGGAGCCGGCGGCCCGGCCGGCCTCTTGCGAGGCATTTCAGTCAACCGGTGCGAAACTCTCCGCGACAGCGAGCGCACAGCGCGGATACGGGCATTCCCATCACACCCCGTGTGAAAGGGGACGCACTACTCTCTCTGGTGCGGTCGGGAGAGGTCGCCCGGCCGGCCGTCGGCAACGAGCCACTCGGGGGGCCTCCCATGCAGCCCAACACTCTGCTCGACGCGATCCTCGACGAGGCGGGGATATCGCACGCGGGACTCGCGGCACATGTCAACCAGGCGGGCCGGGCCCGTGGTCTGGCCCTGCGCTACGAACACACCGCCGTGGCACGGTGGCTGAAGGGCCAGCGACCGCGCGGACAGGTGCCCGACCTGATCTGCGAGGTGCTCGCGGGACGGCTGCACCGGCCCGTCACGCTCGACGACATCGGCCTCGGGGTCCCCGGCGAGCCCTCCACCCCGCACGCCGGCTCGCTCTCCGGCTTCGTCGAACGCGCCACCGCCCTGTGGCGCTCCGACGAACAGCAGCGCCCGCACATCCTCGGTGCCCCGGCCGTCACCGGAACCCCCGCCGTGATGCCCGTGTGGGAGTGGGAGAACCCGCCCGAGGACGTGGACGTCTCGCGCGGCGGCCGCCATCAGGTCAGCATGGCCGACATCGAGATGCTGCGCGCGGCACGGGCCCACTACGAGCAGATGTACCGCAAGGCCGGGGGCATGGCGACCCGCACCCGGATCGTCGGCTTCCTCAACTCCGAGACCGCGCCCCTGCTGCGCGGCAGCTACACCGATGCCACCGGGCGCCAACTCCACCGTGCGACGGGCGGGTTGGTGGCCATCGCGGGCATCTGCGCCTACGACTCCGACGCGCACGGACTCGCCCAGCGCTACTTCCACCAGGCGCTGCGCCTGGCGAAGGCCAGCGGGGACAGGGGACTCGGCGCCTACGTCATAGCCCTGCTGGTCAATCAGTCGCTGTTCATGCGCGAGTACCGGCAGGCGGTCGCCTTCGCCGAGGCCGCGCTGCGCGCCGCGGGGCGCCACATCACGCCGGCGCTCGCCTCCGACCTCTACGCCATGCAGGCGAAGGCGTACGCACACCTGGGCGACGGCAGCAGCGCACTCTCCTGCATACGTCGTGCCGAGCAGGCCGCCGAGCGCATCCGGCGCGGTTACGAGCCCGACGAGACCGGCTATGTCCAGCCGGGACTGGTCAACGTACAGGTGGCGGAGGCGCTGCTCAGCCTCGGCGACCTGGTGGCCGCCGCGGAGCACGCCGTGGCCGCCGTCGACAATCCGGCGCACGACCGGGGGCGGGTGCACCGGCTCGCCATGCTCAGCCAGATCGAACTGCGCCAGGGCAACGCCGACAAGGCGGTGGCGACGGCCGTCCAAATGGCGGAGCAGGCACGGGGAATGGAGTCCCAGCGGCTGCGCGACAGACTGCGCGCGGTACGCGAACACCTGGTGCGCAGCGGCTGCGCGGGTACGACCGAGGCCGCTGAACTCATCGACGGCGCACTGCGCGTACCGCTGTAGGGAGCGGCCCGGCGCACCCCTTCGTTCACCGCCACCGTGCTGCGTCCCGACCCCAGTGAGCCCTGCTGCCGGAACGCGGCTGCTGCGATATTGCCTTCACTCGGCGGAAGGTGGCAGAACCGTGCAGTGGACGAAACAGAACGAACAAACTGTGTATGAAAACCGCTGGTTCAGCGTCAATCTCGCAGATGTGGAGCTGCCGGACGGGCGGCATCTCGATCACTTCCTGATACGGCTGCGGCCCGTCGCCGTGGCCACGGTGGTGAACGAGGCCAACGAGGTGCTGCTGCTGTGGCGGCACCGCTTCATCACCGACAGTTGGGGATGGGAGCTGCCGGCGGGCGTCGTGGAGGACGGCGAGGACATCGCCGCGGCGGCGGCCCGCGAACTGGAGGAGGAGACCGGTTGGCGGCCGGGACCCCTGCGGCATCTGATGAGTGTCGAGCCCTCCAACGGGCTCACCGACGCCCGGCATCACATCTACTGGGCCGACGAGGGCGCGTACATCGGACACCCCGTGGACGACTTCGAGTCGGACCGCCGGGAATGGGTTCCCCTCAAACTCGTTCCCGACATGGTCGCCCGCGGTGAGGTCCCGGCCGCCAACATGGCGGCCGCGCTGCTGCTCCTGCACCATCTCAGGCTCGGACAGGACATGTTGCCCTGATCGGCCCCCCCGCGTCCCGGACCTCAGTGGCCGAGAGCCTGCCAGACCGCGACGGCCAGGGCGCCCACGGCCGCGACGACGGCGACGGTGGGCAGTGGCCAGCGGGTGTGTTCGAGCGCGACGATCCGTGTGCTCAGGTCATCGAGATCCTTGGCCGTCTGGTCGTCGCGCTGGGTGAGCAGCGCCAGTCCTCCCTCGATGCGGGTGAACCCCACTTCGAGCGACCGGCGTAACTCCGCGATCTCCTTCGGTGCCGTGGGATGCTCGGGGTCGGCGGTCACGAGTCCGCTCCTTTCCGTGGTCGGCACATCCCTGTGTCTGCGCACGGAAAGTCAACTCGCCTGGTGGGCGCGTGGGGAGAGTGTGCGCCGGGCATATGCGAGCCCGGTGCGCACACGGCGTGTGAACGGCGCGGGCCCGGCACCTGTCTCTTATACACATATGTCGCTGCCGACGATAATTGTGGTGTTTATCTCG
>NZ_JBHYXD010000121.1:11624-25949 GCF_042751995.1 Streptomyces sp. NPDC059371
GGCGGGGGCGCGGCACCGCAAAGGGTGCCGGGCCCGCGTGAACTCCGCCGGGCGGAGCGGGTGTTCAGCCGGTGGTCGGCGGGTCAGCCGTAGGTGTAGAAGCCCGAACCGGACTTGCGGCCGAGCCGGCCCGCGTCGACCATGCGCTGGAGCAGCGGGGGAGCGGCGTACAGCGGCTCCTTGTACTCCTCGTACATCGAGTACGCGACCGAGGCCACCGTGTCGAGACCGATCAGGTCGGACAGCTTGAGCGGGCCCATCGGGTGGGCGCAGCCCATCTCCATGCCGTTGTCGATGTCCTCGCGGCTCGCGATCCCCGACTCGAACATCCGGATCGCGGACAGGAGGTACGGGATCAGCAGCGCGTTGACGACGAAGCCCGAGCGGTCCTGGGCGCGGATCGCGTGCTTGCCGAGCGCCTTCTCGGCGAAGAGCTGGGCGCGGCCGATGGTGCCCTCGGAGGTGGTCAGCGCCGGGATCAGCTCCACGAGCTGCTGCACCGGGGCCGGGTTGAAGAAGTGGATGCCGATGACCTGGTCGGGGCGCGAGGTCGCGACGGCCAGCTTCACCAGCGGGATCGAGGAGGTGTTGGAGGCCAGGATCGCGTCCGGCCTGGTCACCACCTGATCCAGCACCTGGAAGATCTCGGTCTTCACCTGCTCGTTCTCGACGACGGCCTCGATCACCAGGTCGCGGTCGGCGAACTCGCCGAGGTCCGTGGTGAAGCTCAGCCGGTCCTGGGTGGCCTTGAGCTCGTCCGCGGAGATCTTTCCGCGCTCGGCCGCCTTGGAGAGGGAGGAGAAGAGCCGGGTCCGGCCGATCTCCAGGGCTTCGCCGGTGGTCTCGGCGACCTTCACGTCCAGTCCGGCGCGGGCGCACACCTCGGCAATGCCCGCTCCCATCTGGCCGCAGCCCACCACTCCGACGCGTTCGATGTCGGTCACATCGTCCCCTTCGCTGATCCGCACTGCCTGGCAGGTCGTCCGTTGTTCGGTCCCTGCTCCGAACGTGCACGTTACTCCCAAGTATCGATGATCGATCGTCGGGGTGGTGCATGCTGTGTCTCGACACGTTCCGTGACCGGAGGGATCCGCGACGTAAGGGGTACGGATATGGGGCGACTGCCACGCCGGGCGTTCGCTGCGGCCGCGCTCGCGACACTGTCGGGGTTCGGCACGGCGGGGGACGCGGCGGCCGCCCAGGACGCGGCCGCACCGCGGAGGGCGACGGCCCCGGCCGCCATGCGGGGCATGTGGCTCGCGACCGCCTCGAACCGCGACTGGCCCTCCCGCACCGGCCTGAGCCCCGCACGCCAGCGCGCCGAGCTGCTCGGCCACCTGGACACGGCGGTACGCCTGCGTCTGAACACCGTGATCCTCCAGGTCCGTCCCGCCGCCGACGCGCTGTGGCCCTCGCCGTACGAGCCGTGGTCCCGTTACCTGACCGGCGTCCAGGGCGAGGATCCCGGCTGGGACCCGCTGGGCACCGCGGTGCGCGAGGCGCACGCGCGCGGTCTGGAACTGCACGCCTGGTTCAACCCGTACCGCGTCTCGGGACAGCCGGACCCCCGGCTGCTCGCGCCCTCGCACCCCGCGCGTCTCCACCCGGACTGGGCCGTGCGGTACGGGGGCAAGCTCTACTACAACCCCGGACTGCCCCAGGTCCGCACGTTCGTCCGGGCCGCGATGCTCGACGCGGTGCGCCGGTACCCCGTCGACGGCGTGCACTGGGACGACTACTTCTATCCGTACCCGGTGCGGGGCGAGCGCTTCGACGACGACGCGGCGTACGCCGGAGACGGGGCGGGCTTCCCGGACAGGGCGGCCTGGCGGCGCCACAACGTCGACCTGCTGGTGCGGGAGATGGCGGAGGGCATCAGGAAGGTCCGGCCCGGGGTGCGCTTCGGCATCAGCCCCTTCGGCGTCTGGCGGAACGCCTCGACCGACCCCCTCGGCTCGCCGACCCGGGCCGGCATCGAGACGTACGACGACCTGTACGCCGACACCAGGAAATGGGTCGCGCGGCGCTGGGTCGACTACATCTGCCCCCAGCTCTACTGGAACATCGGCTTCGCCGCCGCCGACTACGCGAAGCTGCTGCCCTGGTGGGCCGGGGTCACCCGCGGCACGGGCGTCCAGCTCTACGCGGGCGAGGCGCTGTACAAGGCGGGCGACCCGGGGCAGCCCGCGGCCTGGCAGGACCCGGCCGAACTCTCCCGCCATCTCACCCTCGCCCGCCGTCACGCCGAAGTGCGCGGGCATGTCTTCTTCTCGGCCTCGGAGGCGGGCGCCGACCGGATCGGCGCTATGGCACGGGTCGTCGCCGACCACTACCGGCAGCCGGCGAAACACCCGCGCTGAGCGTCCGCCGGCCTCCCGGCGCCCGTCCCGGGCGTCCTACCGCGGAGGCATCTCCCGGTGACGGATCTCGGAGTCGGGGCCCGGCGAGCACACCGCCTCGTGACCGTCCTCGAACCGCACGCGGTAGGGGGGAGAGCCTTCCGCTCCCATGACCTCGGTGATCTCCGCGACCTTGTCGTGCTGGCCGACGGTCCGGCCGTGCTGCACCAGCTTGTCGCCTTTGGTTGCGTGCATCTGAACGGTCTCCTCGCCTGTACGGGAGCAACGGTTCGTGGTGGCCTTGGGTCCAAGGCAACGGTTCGTGGCCTTGGGTCCAAGGCCCGGGGGGCGCGGCGCGGCCCGTGCGCGTGGGTCAGCCCCGTGCCCGCTGGGTCAGAGCGATGCAGACGAGGACGGCGGCCGCCGTCAGGGGTGCCGCCGGGGTGAGCCGCTCGCCCAGGAGCAGTACCGACCACACCAGTGTGAGCAGCGGCTGGGCGAGCTGCAACTGGCTGGCCTTGGGAATCCCGATCGACGCCATCCCCCGGTACCAGACGACCAGGCCGAGGAACTGCGAGCCGACCGCGACCCACAGCAGCCCGGTCACGCTGTGCGCCGTGAGGTGTACCGGTTCGTACGACAGCGCCACCAGCGCGCCCGGAACACTGAGCGGCAGGCACAGGATCAGGGCCCAGCCGATGACCTGCCAGCCCGGCATCACCCGGGCCAGCCGGCCGCCCTCGGTGTAGCCGGCCGCGCAGATCAGCAGGGCCCCGAAGAGATAGGCGTCCGCGCCGGTCAGGGCGCCGCCGCTCTGCTGCACGGTGAACGCGATCACAGCCGCCGCGCCCGCGCAGGCCGCCAGCCAGAACGTCCGTGACGGCCGCGCGCCGGTCCGCAGTGCCGAGAACAGCGCCGTCGTGAGCGGCAGCAGCCCGACGACGACGGCCGCGTGGGCGGTGGTCGACGTCCGCAGCGCGAGCGTCGTCAGGAGCGGGAAGCCGAGGACGACCCCGGCGGCGACGACGGCGAGGCCCGCCAGATGCCGCCGGTCGGGCCGGGGGACCCGCAGCGCGAGCAGACAGCCGCCCGCGACGACCGCCGCCAGGACGCAGCGCACGGTCACCAGCGACCAGGGGCCGAAGCCCTCCAGGCCCCAGGCGGTCGCGGGGAAGGTGAGGGAGAAGGCGATGACACCCAGGGCCGCCTGAACGGTGCCCGAGCGGCGGTCCGCCGGAGCGGGGCTCGCCGGGGTGGGGCTCCGGGGCGGGACGGAGGCCGGGGCCTCGACGTCGGTGCCGACCGCTATCCCGGTCCGCTCGATAGCGCTACTCTGTGCTCTCATGCAAGAGCGTAGCAGTGTGGGCGATCTGGCGGAACGGCTGCGACAGGAGCTGAACCGCTACTCGCCAGGTGGAAAGCTGCCGTCCAGCCGGGCACTCGTCGAGCGGTTCCGCGTGAGCCCGGTGACCGTGTCACGGGCACTGGCACAGCTCGCCGCCGAGGGGCTGGTGGTCACCCGGCCCGGTGCGGGCGCCTTCAAGGCCCGGCCCCGGCCCGCCCTCACCTCCACCGGGGACACCTCCTGGCAGGAGGTCGCGCTCAGCGCGGACACCTCGGCCGAGTCCGTCCCGCGCACCGTGGACGCCTCCGGCGTTCTCGTCTCGCTCGCCGCGCCGGCCCCCGGCGTCGTCGAGTTCAACGGCGGCTATCTGCACCCCTCGCTCCAGCCCGAGCGGGCGATGGGCGCGGCCCTGTCCCGGGCCGGCCGCCGCCCCGGGGCCTGGTCCCGGCCGCCCATGGAGGGACTGCCCGAACTGCGCGAGTGGTTCGCGCGCGGTATCGGCGGGGCGATCGGCGCCGCCGAGGTGCTGGTCGCGGCCGGCGGCCAGACCGCCCTGACGACAACCCTGCGCGCGCTCGCGCCGCCCGGCGCCCCGGTCCTGGTCGAGTCGCCCACGTATCCGGGCATGCTGGCCATCGCCCGCGCCGCCGGTCTTCGCCCCGTGCCGGTCCCGGTGGACCCCGACGGGGTGAAACCCGAGCTCCTGGCCGACGCCTTCAGGGCCACCGGCGCCCGGGTCTTCGTCTGCCAGCCGCTGTTCCAGAATCCGACCGGCGCCGTGCTCGCGCCCGAGCGGCGCGGCGAGGTGCTGCGCATCGCACGGGAGGCCGGGGCCTTCGTCGTCGAGGACGACTTCGTGCGCCGCCTGGTGCACGAGGACGCGGGCCCGCTGCCGCGTCCGCTGGCCGCCGAGGACCCGGACGGCGTCGTGGTGCACGTCGGCTCCCTCACCAAGGCGACCTCGCCGAGCTTCCGGGTCAGCGCCCTGGCGGCGCGCGGTCCGGTGCTGGAGCGGCTGCGCGCCATCCAGGTCGTCGACACCTTCTTCGTGCCGCGCCCGCTCCAGGAGGCCGCGCTCGAACTCGTCGGCTCACCGGCCTGGCCGCGTCATCTGCGCACAGTTTCGGCCGAGTTGAAGGACCGTCGGGACACCATGACCGCCGCTCTGCGGCTGCGTCTCCCCGAACTCGCCCTGCCCCACATCCCGTTCGGCGGCTACCACCTGTGGGCGCGACTGCCCGACGGCACCGACGAGTCCGCCTTCGTCGCCGCCGCCCTGCGCGCGGGGGTGGCCGTGACCCCCGGCCGCCCCTACTACAGCGCCGAACCCCCGGCCGCCCAGATCCGGTTGAGCTTCGCGGCGGTGGCGGGGACGGAGGAGATCACGGAGGGCGTACGACGACTGGCGGCGGCGTACGACGAGGTACGGACCTGAGCGGATGTGACCCGACGCCGCGCTTCGGGGAACCGCGGGGCCACGTCGGCGGGAGAACCGGATCCGGGGCGCCCGCACAGCGGACGCACAGACCACTGGCTGATGTTCTGTGCATATTCGGATACTCTGCGTGACACCCTTGACCTGCGGAGGCAGGCGCTCCACGATCTGCGCATGCATCTTCGGGTCACGTTCGTCGCCGCAGCGCGAAGCTCCGCGCTGCTGGCGGAGCGCTTCGAGGACGACCGGCCGCTGGACCAGGCGGGGTGGGAGGAAGCCCAGCGCGCCGCCGCCGGGCTGCTGCCGCTGGCGGCGGCCGAGCTGCGCTACTGCGCTCCGACACCCCGCAGCCGGGCCACCGGTGACGTCCTCGGCTACGCCCCGCTGGTCCAGCTCGCGCTGCGTGACTGCGACATGGGCCGATGGCGGGGCTTCACCCTGGGCGAGGCCATGGCCCGTGAGCCCGAGGCCGTGGACTCCTGGCTCTCCGATCCACGCTCCACCCCCCACGGCGGTGAGAGCCTGCTGACCTTCATCGCCCGGGTCGGTGCCTGGCTCGACACCCGGCCGGGGGAGGACGGCGGCAGCATCGTCGCGGTGGCCGAGCCGTCGGTGGTGCGGGCCGCGCTGGTCTACGCGCTGAAGGCGCCGCCCTCGACGTACTGGAACATCGATGTCCGGCCCCTGTCGGCGATCACCGTGACGGGCCGGGCGGGCCGCTGGAACCTGCGCGTCGACGGGGCGCCCGCTCAGGTCGGGCGCGTGTAGCCGGTGGTCAGCACCAGGTCCTTCGCGGGCCCCCGCACCCGCCAGACGGACCGCCAGTGGTTCTCGTCCCGCACGGTGAACTCGCCCCGGTAGAGGTCCGCCGCGCACGGATGGTCGGCGACGTACCGCCCGCCCGTCAGGTCCAGGTCGTGGAAGGGGCGGCCGTCGGAGAACCGTACGAGAGCGGTCCCGCGGGTGGGGCCCGGCAGGAACCGCAGCGTCCGCTCGGCGGGCCGCGGGACGCCCTGCCACACGAACGTGCCCGACTCCCGGTGCAGCAGCCCGCCGTCGTCCAGCGGCCCAAAGACTGTCGTGCCGGTGAAGCGGCCCTCGGCGTCGCTCGCGAGGTCCCGTACGGTGCGCTCGACCCGCCAGGTTCCGGCCAGGTACGTCAGCACGTCCCCGACCGGCCAGAACGCGCCCATATCAGGAACCGCGGCGGGGCTTGCCGCGCTTCGCGCCGCCCTTCGGGCCGCCGCTGCCGCTCCGGGGGTTCTTGGCCGTGGCCCTGCCGCCGCCCTTGCCGGGCGCGGGCTTGCGCCGGGCGCCGCCGCCCGCGTCCGACTTCCGGGGAGCGGCCTTCGCGGACTTCGCCGCGCCCTTCGGCTGTGCGGCGGGCGGGGTCTGGGAACGCCCTCGCGTGCTGTTGACCGTGCGTCCGCGCACGATGCCGATGAAGTCCTCCACCAGTTCGGTCGTCAGCTCCTCGGGCCAGGCCAGCGCGATCCGCGACTCGGGGGCGTCGGTGACCGTCCGGTAGGTGAGGTCCTTGCGGTGGTGGAGCCGGGCGAGGGACTGCGGCACGATCACGACCCCGATGCCCGCCGCGACGAGTTCCACGGCGTCCACGGTTTCGGCGGGCCGCTCCAGCGCGGGCCTGCCCGGCAGCCGCTCCCAGTCCAGCGGGTCGTCCTCGGGGTGCAGCACGATGTCGTCGGCGAGGTCCTCGCCGCTGACCTGCTCGACCGCCGCCACGATGTGGTCCTTGGGGACCACGACGACCGTCGTCTCGGTGTAGAGGGGGATCGCGCTGAGATCGGCTCCGTCGACCGGCAGCCGGACGAAGCCCGCGTCGGCGTCGCCGCGCCGCAGGACGTCGTACACCTCGGTGGCGGACACCGGGACGAGGACCAGGGAAACGTCGGGCCGGCGCTCGTTCCAGATCCGCACCCACTTCGAGGGCGTCACCCCCGGAACGTAGGCGAGCCTGAAGGAGGGGGGTGCTTCGGAGCCGGTCACCCCGTCAGATTACCCGGCGTGGCCATCGGCGCCGTACCGGCGACGGCCACGCCGGTACGGCGCGGGCGATGGTCGGCGGGGGCCCGAGCGCTCGATACCCTTGACCCCATGAGTTCGCACCAGACCACCCAGTCCATGAAGCCCGCCACCGCGGCGAAGAAGCTGGGTGTGTACCTCGAGGCCACCCCCGCCGAGTTCCAGGAGGGTGCCGTCTCCCGTGCCGAGCTGAACGCGCTGCAGACCGACCCGCCCGCGTGGCTCCAGGAACTGCGCCGCACCGGCCCGCACCCGCGGCCCGTCGTCGCCGCCAAGCTCGGCGTCTCCATCGCGGGACTCGCCCGCGGCGGCGTCAGCGAGGCCCTCACCACCGAGCAGATCGAGGTGCTGAAGACGGAGGACCCCGAGTGGCTGCGGCGTGAGCGCGCCACCCAGGCGGAGGTCCGCAAGGAGTCGGCGCGCATCAAGCAGAAGAACGCGGACCGGGACGCCGGCTCCTGACCGAAGGCGCCCCGCCGGTGCCGCCACCGGCGGCACCCGGGGCGCCCCACGGGGAGGTCAGCCGCCGGTTCCCGGGGTGCCGTGCCCGTCGGAGCCGGGCGTTCCGGAGCCGCCCGCACCGGGCGGGGAACTCTGGCCGCCCGAGTTGCCGAACGCCTTGACCAGCAGATAGATCACCGCGCCCGGCGGGATCAGGAAGATGACGACGGGGAACTGGAACGTACCCGTCGTCTGATGGGCGACGTACCACCCGTAACAGGTGAGGAATATCCCGCCCAGAGCGGCCCAGGCACGGTTCTTGACCGAGTTGCCGGGCACGAAGGCCGCTCCGATCAGGATGATCCCTGACAGGACGGCGAAGATCTCGTACGCGCTCCAGTGAGCGGACGACGACGATGACACGGGCGGTCCTCCAGAGGTTCTCGGGACGGGTCTGTCGTACGGCACGGGTCAGGTGTGCCTGAGCGAGGTCACGCTCGTGACGGTCAAGGGGGTGGGGAGCGCGCCCGAGCCGAGGGTGACGGCGAGTTGCTCGGCCGACTCCCGGGTGAAGCTCCCGTAGATGTCGGCGGTGCCGCCGTCGAGCCGCTGACTTACGGACGGGGCGGAGATCACGGCGCCGTCCAGGACGATGGCCATCTGGTTCTGCGGCGAGGTGTTCAGGGCCAGGCTCCCCGTCATGTCGGAGAACTGCCGGGCACCGACGGAGTCGAAGTCCAGCCGTACGATCCAGCCCGCGACCTGCTTGTCGCGCACGGCCACCGCCGAGGTCACGTGGACCCCCTCCACGGCCGTCGGACCCAGGACGAACTTGGCGCGCGACGCGGATCCGCCGCCGGTGGTGCCGCAGGCGACGACAGCGTCACCCGCGGGGGCATCCCGCCGCGTCGCGATCCTCTCCTGTGCCGAGCAGCCGAGCGCCGCGTAGCGCGCCTGGAGCGCCGCGTCCGGCACGCTCCCCTCGGCCGGAGCCGGCGCGGCGCTCGCGCTCGCCGACCCGGCGGCGCGGGGAAGCAGGCCGTCGGTGACGGCACGACCTCGCGCGGGGTCGCCACTGGCCGAGGGCGTCGGTGTCGGTGTCGGCGTCGTTCCGACCGTCTCCTCGGCCAGGACGGGGCGGAATCCGAGGTGCCCGGACATGCCCAGTTGGGTCAACTGCTTCACGTCGGCGGCACGACCGGTGACGGTGACCCCGTTGCCCTGTGTGTCGACCCGCACGTCCTTGAGCCCCAGCGCGTCGGCACGTGACCGCATGCGGTCCGCGGTCCGGCGCAGGTGCTCGGCTCCGAGCGGCGACGTCCCGGCGAAGGTCACCACCGTCCGCCGGGAATCCCCCGCGGCGGAGGCAGGGGCCCCCGGCGAACGGTCGGCGGCGTCGGATCCGGATCCGGACACGGAACAGCCCGCGAGCACCGCCGCGACGGCACAGACGAGGAGAGCCCTGTGCGGGGCCCGGGGGAGAGACATGCGGGGGATGGTTCCAACCGGCGGACCCCCGCCGAAGGTGATGTCACCTTTTGACCGGAGTTCACCCAGAGGGTGCGCGCTATTACTCCAGATTCGATCGTGTGATGCGCGAGTGGGGAGTGCGACGGTGACGGGTATACGTCTTCGGTGACCGTCGTCCGCGCCGGTCGCACGGACCCGGGTGTCGTCGCCCCTTCACGTCGGGCGATGCTCCCGGCCGCCCATTGCGGAGGATTGCATAAACGTGCAGCGAAACGTATAGTCATGCCATCCAAGAGGAGGGTTCCATGGCGATGCGCGCGGCGGTGGCGGGAGCGAGTGGATACGCGGGCGGGGAACTGCTGCGTCTGCTGCTGGCACACCCCGAGATCGAGATCGGCACCCTGACCGGCAACTCCAACGCGGGCCGGCGGCTCGGCGGCATCCAGCCCCATCTGCTGCCGCTCGCGGACCACGTCCTCACCGAGACCACCGCCGAGGCGCTGCGCGGCCACGACGTCGTGTTCCTCGCGCTGCCCCACGGGCAGTCCGCCGAGGTCGCCGAACAGCTCGGCGCCGAGGTCCTCGTGGTCGACATGGGCGCCGACTTCCGGTTGAAGGACCCGGCCGACTGGGTGCGGTTCTACGGCTCCCCCCACGCCGGGACCTGGCCCTACGGCCTCCCCGAACTGCCGGGTGCCCGCGCCGCGCTGGAGGGGTCCAAGCGCATCGCGGTACCCGGTTGCTACCCGACGGCCGTCTCGCTCGCCCTGTTCCCCGCCTACGCGGCCGGGCTGGCGGAGACCGAGGCCGTGATCGTCGCCGCCTCCGGCACCTCGGGTGCAGGCAAGGCGCCCAAGGCGCACCTGCTCGGCAGCGAGGTCATGGGGTCGATGAGCCCCTACGGCGTCGGCGGCGTCCACCGGCACACCCCGGAGATGATCCAGAACCTCTCCGCCGTTGCCGGGGAACCCGTCACCGTCTCCTTCACCCCCACCCTCGCGCCCATGCCCCGCGGCATCCTCGCCACCTGCAACGCCAAGGCGAGGCACGGCGTCACCGCCGAGTCCGTCCGGGCCGCCTACGAGAAGGCCTTCGCCGACGAACCCTTCGTCCACCTGCTCCCCGAGGGACAGTGGCCCGCCACGGCGTCCGTCTACGGTTCCAACGCCGTTCAGGTCCAGGTCGCGTACGACGCCGCCGCACACCGCATCATCGCGATCAGCGCCATCGACAACCTGACCAAGGGCACCGCCGGCGGTGCCGTCCAGAGCATGAACCTCGCCCTCGGCCTTCCCGAGGAGCTGGGGCTTTCCACGATCGGAGTCGCACCGTGAGTGTCACGGCAGCACAGGGATTCACCGCCGCCGGCGTCGCCGCAGGGATCAAGGGGAACGGCAACCCGGACCTGGCCCTCGTGGTCAACACCGGGCCCCGCCGCGCCGCCGCGGGAGTCTTCACCTCCAACCGTGTGAAGGCCGCGCCGGTCCTGTGGTCGGAACAGGTGCTCAAGAGCGGCCGCCTGGACGCGGTCGTCCTCAACTCGGGCGGCGCCAACGCCTGTACGGGACCCAAGGGCTTCCAGGACACCCACGCCACCGCCGAGAAGGTCGCCGAGACGCTCGGTGACATCGGCGCGGGCGGTGTCGCCGTGTGCTCGACCGGCCTCATCGGCGTACTGCTCCCGATGGACAAGCTCCTCCCGGGCATCGACCTGGCCGTCGCCCAACTCGGCCCGCACGGCGGCGAGAAGGCCGCCATCGCCATCAAGACGACCGACACCGTGCACAAGACCTCGGTCGTGACCGGGAAGGGCTGGACGGTGGGCGGCATGGCCAAGGGCGCCGGCATGCTCGCGCCGGGCCTGGCCACCATGCTGGTCGTGCTCACCACCGACGCGGACGTGGACAGCGCGGACCTGGACCGGGCGCTGCGCGCGGCCACCCGTACCACCTTCGACCGCGTCGACTCCGACGGCTGCATGTCCACCAACGACACCGTGCTGCTGCTCGCCTCCGGAGCCAGCGAAGTCACCCCGGACCACGCGGAGTTCGCCGAGGCGGTCCGAGCGGTCTGCGACGACCTGGGCCAGCAGCTCATCCGGGACGCCGAGGGCGCGAGCAAGGACATCAAGGTCGAGGTGATCAACGCCGCGACCGAGGACGACGCCGTCGAGGTGGGCCGCTCCATCGCCCGCAACAACCTCCTCAAGTGCGCCATCCACGGCGAGGACCCCAACTGGGGCCGGGTGCTGTCCGCCATCGGCACCACCCGGGCCGCCTTCGAACCCGACCGGCTCGACGTCGCCATCAACGGTGTGTGGGTCTGCAAGAACGGCGGGGTCGGCGAGGACCGCGACAAGGTCGACATGCGCTACCGCGAGGTCCACATCGTCGCGGACCTCGCCGCGGGCGACGCGACCGCCACGATCTGGACCAACGACCTCACCGCCGACTACGTCCACGAGAACAGCGCGTACTCCTCATGAGCAATGTGACCCGCAAGCACACCGCTCTGCCCAAGGCGCAGATCCTCATCGAGGCGCTGCCCTGGCTGACCCGGCACCGCGGCAAGACCGTCGTCGTCAAGTTCGGCGGCAACGCCATGATCGACGCCGAGCTGAAGGCCGCCTTCGCCCAGGACATCGTCTTCCTGCACCACGCGGGCCTCAAGCCGGTCGTCGTGCACGGCGGCGGCCCGCAGATCAGCTCCGCACTCGACCGGCACGGCATCGTCAGCGAGTTCAAGGCGGGCCTGCGCGTCACCACCGAGGAGGCGATGGACGTCGTCCGCATGGTGCTGGCCGGACAGGTCCAGCGCGAACTGGTCGGACTCCTCAACGAGCACGGACCGCTCGCCGTCGGCCTCACCGGCGAGGACGCTCACACCATCACCGCCACCAAGCACCGGCCCAGGATCGACGGGGAGTTGGTCGACATCGGGCGGGTGGGCGAGATCACCGCGATCGACACGGGCGCGATCGAGGCCCTGCTCGCCGACGGCCGCATCCCGGTCGTCTCCTCGATCGCCAGGAGCCAGGACGACGGACATGTCTACAACGTCAATGCTGATACGGCGGCTGCGGCACTCGCTGCCGCGCTGGACGCCGAGACCCTCATGGTCCTCACGGACGTCGAGGGCCTCTACGAGGACTGGCCCGACAGCGACGAGGTGATCAGCCGCCTCACCGCCACCCAGCTCGAAAAGCTCCTTCCCGAGCTGGCCAGCGGCATGGTGCCGAAGATGGAGGGGTGTCTGCACGCCGTACGCAACGGCGTCACCACCGCCCGTGTCATCGACGGCCGGGTCCAGCACTCGATCCTGCTGGAGATCTTCACCGACGAAGGCATCGGCACGATGGTCGTGCCGGACGACGAGGATGCGGGGGACGCCGAATGACCGGCAGTGCGACGAACGCGGAGCTCACCGAGCGGTGGCGGGACGCGCTCATGGACAACTACGGCACCCCCCGACTGCCGCTCGTACGCGGTGCCGGAACCAGGCTGTGGGACGCCGACGGCAACGAGTACCTCGACTTCGTCGGCGGCATCGCGGTCAACGCCCTCGGACACGACCACCCCGCGATCGTCGAGGCCGTGAGCCGGCAGATCCGCTCGCTCGGCCACGTCTCCAACCTCTTCGTCGCCGAACCGCCCGTCGCCCTCGCCGAACGGCTTCTCCAGCTCTTCGGCCGCGAGGGCCGGGTGTACTTCTGCAACTCGGGCGCCGAGGCCAACGAGGGCGCGTTCAAGATCGGCCGGCTGACCGGCCGGACGCACATGGTCGCCACCACCGGCGGCTTCCACGGCCGGACCATGGGCGCCCTCGCGCTCACCGGCCAGAGCGCCAAGCGGACGCCCTTCCTGCCGCTGCCCGGCGACGTCACGCACGTCCCGTACGGTGACGCGCAGGCCCTCGCCGAGGCGGTCACCGAGAACACCGCGCTGGTGATCATCGAGCCGATCCAGGGCGAGAACGGCGTGGTCGTACCGCCCCCCGGCTACCTGAAGGCGGCCCGCGCCATCACCGCGGCCCATGGCGCGCTGCTCGTCCTGGACGAGGTGCAGACCGGAATCGGCCGCACCGGCCACTGGTTCGAGTACCAGGCCCACGAAGGCGTCCTGCCCGACATCGTCACGCTCGCCAAGGGCCTCGGCGGCGGACTGCCGCTCGGTGCCACCGTCGCCTTCGGCCGTGCCGCCGGGCTGCTGGAGCCGGGCCACCACGGCACGACGTTCGGCGGCAACCCGGTCGTCTGCGCCGCCGGGCTCGCCGTGCTCGACACCATCGAGTCCGAGGGGCTCCTGGAGAACGTGAAGCGCGCCGGCGAGAAACTGCGGGACGGGATCGAGGGGCTCGGCGACGGTTCCGGCCATCCGCTGATCGACCATGTCCGGGGTGCCGGGCTGCTCCTGGGTATCGTGCTCACCGAGCCGCTCGCGCCCCAGGTGCAGCAGGCGGCTCAGGACGCCGGTCTCCTGGTCAACGCGCCCGCCCCCGATGTCGTACGGCTGATGCCGCCGCTGAACCTCGGCGACGACGAGGTGGACGCGTTCCTCCGGGCTCTTCCCGGCATCCTCGACGCAGCCAACGGGGACGGATGATCCCGGGAATGGGACGACGACGATGAGTCAGGCGCAGGACCACGAGCACGCAGGGCCTGCCGTGCCGCAGACCCGCACCGCACGCCACCGCCGGATCGTGGACATCCTCAACCGGCAACCGGTGCGCTCGCAGAGCCAGTTGGCGAAGCTTCTCGCCGACGACGGGCTGAACGTCACCCAGGCGACGCTCTCCCGGGACCTCGACGAGCTGAACGCGGTGAAGATCCGCAACAACGACGGCGACCTCATCTACGCGGTGCCGAGCGAGGGCGGTTTCCGCACCCCGCGCGCACCGCTGGGGGAGTCGGCGAAGGAGGAGCGGATGCGCCGGCTCTCCTCGGAGCTGCTGATCTCCGCGGAGGCCTCGGCGAACCTCGTGGTCCTGCGCACCCCGCCGGGCGCCGCGCAGTTCCTCGCGTCGGCGATCGACCAGGCGGAGCTGCACGACGTCCTGGGCACGATCGCGGGGGACGACACCCTGATGCTGATCAGCCGCGATCCGACGGGCGGGCAGGCGCTGGCCGACCATCTGCTGCGGCTGGCACAGAACAATCACTGACATGTACGACGGTGGGGGGGGGGGCGCCCCCCCGCGGGGGGGCGCCACCCCGCACCGCGCACCCCGGGGGGGGGGGGGGGCGCGCGCCCCCG
>NZ_JBHYXD010000122.1:0-15408 GCF_042751995.1 Streptomyces sp. NPDC059371
CGCGCCCCCGCCGGCCCCGGCGCGGGGGCACGGCCCGGCGCCCCGGCGGACCTGGCCGGCCCGTCGGGGCGACCGGGTCCGGGTGGTCCGCCGGTGCCGGGGCCTAGGCGGCTCAGCCGCGGCCCGGGCCTGTGCGGGGTGGTTCGTGGGTGTGCCGGGCGTGGGGGCGGGACGCCACCGCGTCCGGTTCCGGGCGGCCCGTGCGCGAGCTCTGCCCGGGGACCAGCGCCGCCTCGGCGGTGGTGACGCGGGGGAGCGCGTAGGGGTGCTGTTCGGTCAGCCAGCGGATCAACTGCTCGCGGACCGTGACCCGTACCGTCCAGATGTCGTCCGCGTCCTTCGCGGTGACCAGGGCGCGCACCTGCATGGTGTTGGGCGTCGAGTCGGTGACGGCGAGGCCGTAGTCGCGGCCGTCCCAGGCCGGGCACTCGCGCAGGATGTCGCGCAGCTTCCCGCGCATCGCCTCCACCGGGGCGGAGTGGTCGAGGTGCAGGAAGACGATGCCGGTCATCTGGGGGGTGCCGCGCGACCAGTTCTCGAACGGCTTCGACGTGAAGTACGAGACCGGCATGGTGATCCGGCGCTCGTCCCACGTCCGTACCGTCAGGAACGTCAAGGTGATCTCCTCGACGGTTCCCCACTCGCCGTCGACCACCACGGTGTCGCCGAGCCGCACCATGTCGCCGAAGGCGATCTGGAGGCCGGCGAAGAGGTTCGAGAGGGTGGACTGGGCCGCGACACCGGCGACGATGCCGAGGATCCCGGCCGAGGCCAGCAGCGAGGCGCCGGCCGCGCGCATCGCGGGGAAGGTGAGCAGCATCGCGGCGGCGGCGACGACACCGACGACCGCGGTGACCACCCGCTGGATCAGCGTGACCTGGGTGCGGACCCGGCGGATCCGGGCGGGATCGCGGTGCGCGTTCGCGTAGCGGCTGTAAGAGGTCTCGACGACCGCCGTGGAGATGCTCACCACCAGCCAGGCGGCGGCGCCGATCAGGATCAGGGTCAGTGTCCGGCCGATGCCGGTCCGGTGCTCGACCAGGAGCCTCACCTGGTCGTAGGAGCCTCTGAGCAGGGCCGCGAACAGGACGAGCTGGAAGGGGACACGGCCGCGGCGGAGCAGACCCCACAGGGAGGTCTCGCTGTGCCGGTCGTCAGCCCGCCGCAGCAGACGGTCCACGGACCATCCGATGAGGAGGGCCAGCACGACCGATCCACCGACGACGATCACCGGGCGCAGTACGTTCTCCATGCCTGAGAAGCTAACCGGCCACCGGCGTCATGAACATGTGTTCTCGGGGCGGAACGGGGTATCCCAGGGGCTCGTTCCAGGGCACCCCGGCGACTCCGGGGCACCGGAAACTCCACGGCACCCTGGCAAGCGGCCCAAGGCCACCCCGGGGGACGGCCGGAGCGGCGCCGTCGGTGCCGGCTGGCACCATGGAGTCCATGAACATCATGCTCTTTCACTCGACCTACGGCCTGCGGCCGGCGGTGCGCGCGGCGGCGGACCGGCTGCGCGCCGCGGGCCACGAGGTGTGGACCCCCGATCTCTTCGAGGGGCGCACCTTCGAGACCGTCGAGGAGGGCATGGCCTTCAGCGACGGGATCGGCAAGGACGAGCTGCTCAGGCGGGCGGTCCTGGCCGCCGCGCCCTACTCCGACCGCGGTCTCGTCTACGCGGGTTTCTCCCTCGGCGCCTCGATCGGTCAGACCCTGGCCCTCGGTGACGAGAAGGCCCGCGGACTGCTCCTGCTGCACGGCACGTCGGACATCGCCGAGAGCGCGTCGGTGGACGGGCTCCCGGTCCAGCTCCATGTCGCCGAGCCCGACCAGTTCGAGACGGACGACTGGCTGAGTGCCTGGTATCTCCAGATGCAGAGAACCGGAGCCGACGTGGAGATCTACCGGTACGCGGGCGCGGGGCACATCTACACCGACCCGGACCTGCCGGACTACGACGCCGAGGCGGCCGAGGCCACCTGGAAGGTGGCGCTCGGCTTCCTCGATTCGCTGTAGCCCGGGGGACTACACCGGGTCGTACGTCCGCTCCACCGTCTGCGTGCCGCTGCGCGTGCGGTACGAACGGGCCCAGGACGAGGTCGCGTCCGGGTTCTTGCGGTCGGACAGCACGTAGTAGTCCATCTGCGCGTGGTCGGCCGTGATGTCCAGGACCCCGTAGCCGTGCCGGTCGGTGTCGACCCAGTGCACATGGCGGTTGGCCGCGCGGATGATCGGGGCGGCGACGGCGGAGACGACGCCCTCGGGGACCTTGACGATGTCGTCGAGGTTGTCGGACGTCATCGAGGTGACGACGAACTCCGTGGCGGCGGAGGGGGACAGCGGGTACGTGCCGGCGTCCACCGGCACGTCGTTGGCCCAGGCCATGTGGATGTCACCGGTCAGGAAGACCGTGTTGCGGATGGCGTTGGACCGCAGGTGCGCGAGCAGTTCGCGGCGGTCGTCGGTGTAGCCGTCCCACTGGTCGGTGTTGACGGCGATGCCCTCCTGCGGGAGTCCGAGCAGCTTGGCGAGCGGCTTGAGGAGGTCGGCGGAGAGGGAGCCCACCGCGAACGGCGAGATCATCACCGAGTTGCCGACCAGACGCCAGGTGGTGTCCGAGGACTTGAGCCCGGACTTCAGCCAGTCGAGCTGGGCGCGGCCGGTGATCGTACGGTCCGGGTCGTCGACCGAGCCGCTGGCGGTGGACGCCTGCTGCGACCGGAAGGAGCGCAGGTCGAGCAGCGCGAGGTCGGCGAGCTTGCCGAAGCGCAGCCGGCGGTAGGTCGTTCCGGCGATGGCCGGACGGACCGGCATCCACTCGAAGTAGGCCTGCTTGGCGGCGGTCTGCCGGGCCGACCAGGTGCCCTCGGCGCCCTCGGTGTGGTTGACCGCGCCGCCCGACCAGGAGTTGTCGGCGAACTCGTGGTCGTCCCAGATCGCGACGACCGGCGCCTTGTGGTGCAGGGCCTGGAGGTCGGGGTCGGTCTTGTAACGGCCGTGCCGGGTGCGGTAGTCGGCGAGGGTGAGGATCTCGTTGGCCGGGGCGTGGGGCCGTACGACCGTGCCGCGGGTCCCGTACTCGCCGGACTTGTACTCGTAGATGTAGTCGCCGAGGTGCAGCCAGGCGTCGAGGTCGTTGCGGGCGGCGAGGTGGCGGTACGCCGAGAAGTAGCCGGCCTCCCAGTTGGCGCAGGAGACCACGCCGAAGCGCAGCCCGGCCACGGACGCGTCGGCGGCCGGGGTGGTGCGGGTTCGGGCGACGGGCGAGTCGGTGCCGCCGGAGGAGAAGCGGAACCAGTAGTCGGTGGCGGGCTGCAGGCCGCGGATGTCCGCCTTGACGGTGTGGTCGGTGGCGGCGGTCGCGACGGTGGAACCCGTGGCGACGACGGACGTGAACGCCTTGTCCCTGGCGACGGTCCAGCTCACCTCGGTGTCCGGGCCGAGCCCGGAGCCGGGTATCGCCTGGGAGGTGGGCGTCACCCGGGTCCACAGCAGGATGCCGTCGGGCAGCGGGTCGCCGGAGGCGACTCCGTGCAGGAAGACGGGTGCCTCGGCGGCGCGGGCCGGCAGGGCGGCCGCGAGCGGGGCGGCGAGGACGGCGGTGGCGGCCGCGGCCTTGACGACCGTACGGCGGCGCGGGGCGCGGGAGTTGAGGGCGTCCCCGGAGTTGGTTGATCTGAGTCGACTGGTCACGGGCGATGAGGTTACCGATCAGTACAAGCCAAGAGCGGGCGAACTGGAAAAGTTCGCCCGCTCTTTGGCTTTTCGCCGCTCAGATCACTCGGGTCACAGGGGCCGTTCGCGTCACCCCGTCCGCCGCGCCGGGCGGTTGGGGGGAAACGCCGCGGCGCCGGTCAGGCCTTGAGGGCCGCGTCGATCGCCGTGGTGAAGTCGGCGACCGTCATCGGCGCGTTGCCGTCCGAGCCGGTGAGCTTCTTGCCGTTCATCACCAGGCTCGGCGTGCCGGTGACGCCGTCCTTGTTGTCGTCCCACGTCTTCGACATGGCCAGGGCCCAGGCGTCGTACGTGCCCTTCTTGACCGCGTCCTGGAACTTCGCGTTGTTCTTGAGCGCGGGGACGGTGTTCGCGACCTTGATGAGGTAGGCGTCGTCCTTGAACTTGTCCGTCGTCTCCTCGGGGTGCCACTTCGCCGAGTACAGCGCGGCCTTGTAGTCGAGGAAGGCCTCCTGGCTCACGTTCAGCGCGGCGCCCATCGCGCTCATCGCGTTCTTGGAGCCCTCGCCGTTGTCGTGGTTGTCGAGGAACGTGCCGCCGATGTACTGGATCTTGAACTTGCCGGCGTCGAGGTCCTTCTGGACGGTCGAGCCGACGGTCTGCTCGAAGCTGGCGCAGACGGGGCAGCGCGGGTCCTCGTAGAGCTTGAGGGTCTTCTTGGCGGTGTCCTTGCCGATGATGACCGTGGTGCCCTTGGTACCCGTGGTGTTGGCGGGCGCCGCGACGTTCTTGGCGTCCTTCAGACCCTCCCAGTAGCTGGGCTTGTTGTTCTGCACGACGGCGTAGCCGATGCCGCCCGCTATCGCGAGGACCGCGACGAGGGACCCGGCCACGACCGCCTGGCGCTTGACCTTGTCGCGCTTGGCCTGGCGCTCGCGCTCCAGGCGCAGCTTCTCGCGCGCCGCCGTCTTCGACGCCTGGCTGTTCCGCTTGCTCATAGTGGTGTTCTCCATCAGGGACGCGCACAACGTGGTACGCGGAATACGTAAGGGGGACTGCTGGTGCTCAGGGCTGTTCCGGGGAACGTGCGTTCCCGCGCGGTCGCCCGTGCCGGCCGGCTCAGGCGTGAACGGCCCTGAGGGGCGGTCCGCGTCGTCCCAGGGAATGCGTGAACAGGCGGGTGCGGGCGGCGGCGGCCGGCCGGTGCGCGGTGCGCGGCAGCGGACGGGCCGGGGCCAGCCGTACGGTCACCGCGGCGACGGCGAGCAGCAGCGGCCGGAAGGTGGAGGCGGCCACCGCGCGCAGGAGCTGGTCCAGGGCGCGCTCGCCCCGGCGCAGCCACGCGGCGGCGAGCAGGCCGACGGTGACGTGCGCGCCGAGCAGCAGCCAGGCGGCGGCCGGGTCGGCGTGCGCGAGCAGGGCGGCGGCGCGGTCGGGGGCGCCGCCGGTCACCCGGGACAGCGGGGTCCCCACCGTGCCGCCGCAGAGCACGTCGAGGCCGACCGAGCGCAGCGGGCCCGCGACCGGGCCGCCCGCGCTGCCGTAACAGACGTGCTGGCCGGTCGTGAACACGGTGTCGGCGGCCAGTTCCAGCGGGACGAGCAGGGCGGCGATGCGGCCGAAGCCGCGCTCGCGGCCCGCGAGCGCGAAGGAGAGGGCGAAGACGGCGGCGCTGATCGCGGCCACGGTGGTCAGCGGCAGCGGCATCCGGGACAGCAGCACGTGCGACGCGGCGGAGAGCGTCACGACGACAGCCGTGAACACGGCCGCGCGCGCGGCTCTGAGCTGGGTCCCGGATATGTCCATAGCAGAGGTGAGTCTCCCACGCGCTCCCGTAAGCGTCCCCTAAAGGCTTCCTGTGCGTTACGAGAGCGTTGTGGGGCGGGCCGGCCGCGGGTGACGCCCCGTGGCCGGCCGTGTGCTCTACAGGCCCGGGATCCGTCCGTTGCGGAACAGGTCCACGAAGATCTGGTGGTCGGCCCGGGCGCGGCCGCCGTAGCTGTGCGCGAAGTCCACCAGGAGGCCGGCGAAGCCGTCCTCGTCGGCCGCGATGGCCGCGTCGATGGCCCTTTCCGTGGAGAACGGCACCAGGTCCGAGTGGCCGCTCTCGTCGTCCGCCGCCGCGTGCATCGTGGCGGTGGAGCGGCCGAGGTCCGCGACCACCGCGGCGATCTCCTCGGGGTCGTCGATGTCGCCCCAGTCCAGGTCCACCGCGTACGGCGAGACCTCGGCGACGAGCTGGCCCGCGCCGTCCAGCTCGGTCCAGCCCAGCCACGGGTCGGCGTGCGCCTGCAGGGCACGCTGCGAGATCACCGTGCGGTGGCCCTCGTGCTGGAAGTAGCCGCGGATCGCGGCGTCCGTGACGTGCCGGGAGACGGCCGGGGTCTGGGCCTGCTTGATGTAGATCACCACATCGTTCTCCAGGGCGTCGCTGTTGCCCTCCAGAAGGATGTTGTACGACGGCAGGCCGGCCGAGCCGATGCCGATGCCGCGGCGGCCCACGACGTCCTTCACGCGGTACGAGTCCGGGCGGGTCAGCGAGGACTCCGGGAGCGTCTCCAGGTAGCCGTCGAAGGCCGCGAGGACCTTGTACCGGGTGGCGGCGTCCAGCTCGATGGAGCCGCCGCCCGGGGCGAAGCGGCGCTCGAAGTCGCGGATCTCGGTCATCGAGTCCAGGAGCCCGAAGCGGGTCAGCGAGCGGGCGTCGCGCAGCGCGTCCAGGAGCGGGCCGTCGGCGGTGTCCAGGGTGAAGGGCGGCACCTCGTCGCTCTTGGCGCCGGTGGCCAGCGCGTGGATGCGCTCGCGGTAGGCGGCCGCGTACACCCGCACCAGCTCGGTGATCTGTTCGTCACTGAGGGCCTTCGCGTACCCGATGAGGGCCACGGAGGCGGCGAAGCGCTTGAGGTCCCATGTGAAGGGGCCCACATAGGCCTCGTCGAAGTCGTTCACGTTGAAGATCAGACGGCCCTGGGCGTCCATGTACGTGCCGAAGTTCTCGGCGTGCAGGTCGCCGTGGATCCACACGCGCGAGGTGCGCTCGTCCAGGTACGGGCCGCCCCGCCGGTCCTGGTCGAGGTCGTGGTAGAAGAGCGCCGCGGTGCCGCGGTAGAACGCGAAGGCGGAAGCCGCCATCTTGCGGAACTTCACGCGGAACGCGGCCGGGTCGGCGGCCAGGAGCTCGCCGAAGGCGGTGTCGAAGACGGCGAGGATCTGCTCGCCGCGTTGCTCGGCGCTGAGCTGCGGGACCGACATCGCTGGGTGCCTCCTGGTGCAGGTGGTGCATGACATGACAGGGCGGGCGCGCCGCCCCGGGACAAGGGGTCCGTCCACTTCCAACGGACGAAGATACGCGGGAGTGCCCGGGTTCCGGCGGCGAACGCCCACCCGGTTTCCGCGCCCCCGCATGACGGTACGGATGATCCTCCGCCGAGTGTCAGTCCGGCGTCATAGACTTCGACGCTGACCCCCCAGACTGTCCGCAGCCTGTAACCGATGGTTCTTCCTGGAGGCCGAAACCGTGTCGAAGCCGCCGTTCACGCACCTGCACGTCCACACCCAGTACTCGCTGCTGGACGGTGCCGCGCGGCTCAAGGACATGTTCGACGCCTGCAGCGAGATGGGCATGACCCATATCGCGATGAGCGACCACGGCAACCTCCACGGGGCCTATGACTTCTTCCACACGGCGAAGAAGGCGGGCGTCACCCCGATCATCGGCATCGAGGCGTACGTCGCCCCGGAGTCCCGGCGCAACAAGCGCAAGATCAAGTGGGGTCAGCCGCACCAGAAGCGCGACGACGTGTCCGGTTCGGGTGGTTACACGCACAAGACGATCTGGGCGTCGAACCGGACGGGCCTGCACAACCTCTTCAAGCTCTCCTCGGACGCGTACGCCGAGGGCTGGCTCCAGAAGTGGCCCCGGATGGACAAGGAGACGATCTCCAAGTGGTCGGAGGGGCTCATCGCCTCCACCGGCTGCCCCTCCGGCGAGCTCCAGACCAGACTCCGCCTCGGTCAGTTCGACGAGGCCCTGAAGTCGGCCGCCGAGTACCAGGACATCTTCGGCAAGGACCGCTACTTCCTGGAGCTGATGGACCACGGCATCGAGATCGAGCGCCGGGTCCGCGACGGACTCCTGGAGATCGGCAAGAAGCTCGGCATCCCGCCCCTGGTGACGAACGACTCCCACTACACGTACGCGCACGAGGCGACCGCCCACGACGCCCTGCTGTGCATCCAGACCGGCAAGAACCTCTCCGACCCGGACCGCTTCCGCTTCGACGGCACCGGCTACTACCTGAAGTCGACCGACGAGATGTACGCCGTCGACTCCTCGGACGCCTGGCAGGAGGGCTGCGCCAACACCCTCCTGGTGGCCGAGCAGATCGACACGACCGGCATGTTCGAGGCGAAGAACCTCATGCCGAAGTTCGACATCCCGGACGGCTTCACCGAGGTCACCTGGTTCAAGGAGGAAGTCCGGCTCGGCATGGAGCGCCGCTTCCCCGGCGGCGTCCCCGACGACCGCCAGAAGCAGGTCGAGTACGAGATGGACGTCATCATCCAGATGGGGTTCCCGGGGTACTTCCTCGTCGTCGCCGACTTCATCATGTGGGCCAAGAACCAGGGCATCGCGGTGGGCCCCGGCCGTGGTTCCGCGGCCGGTTCGATCGTCGCGTACGCCATGGGCATCACCGACCTCGACCCGATCCCGCACGGGCTGATCTTCGAGCGGTTCCTCAACCCCGAGCGCGTCTCCATGCCCGACGTCGACATCGACTTCGACGAGCGTCGGCGCGTCGAAGTGATCAGGTACGTGACCGAGAAGTACGGCGCCGACAAGGTCGCCATGATCGGCACGTACGGCAAGATCAAGGCGAAGAACGCCATCAAGGACTCGGCGCGCGTGCTGGGCTACCCGTACGCCATGGGCGACCGGCTCACCAAGGCGATGCCCGCCGACGTCCTCGGCAAGGGCATCGACCTCAACGGCATCACCGACCCCTCGCACCCCCGCTACGGCGAGGCCGGCGAGATCCGCGGGATGTACGAGAACGAGCCGGACGTGAAGAAGGTCATCGACACCGCCAAGGGCGTCGAGGGCCTGGTCCGGCAGATGGGCGTGCACGCCGCCGGCGTGATCATGTCCAGCGAGCCCATCGTCGACCACGCCCCCGTCTGGGTACGGCACACCGACGGCGTGACCATCACGCAGTGGGACTACCCCCAGTGCGAGTCGCTGGGCCTGCTGAAGATGGACTTCCTGGGCCTGCGCAACCTGACGATCATGGACGACGCCATCAAGATGGTGAAGGCCAACAAGGGCGTCGACCTGGAGATGCTCGCCCTCCCGCTGGACGACCCCAAGACCTTCGAACTGCTCTGCCGCGGTGACACCCTCGGCGTCTTCCAGTTCGACGGCGGTCCGATGCGCTCGCTGCTCCGCCAGATGCAGCCCGACAACTTCGAGGACATCTCCGCCGTCTCGGCCCTGTACCGGCCGGGCCCGATGGGCATGAACTCGCACATCAACTACGCGGAGCGCAAGAACAAGCGCCAGGAGATCACGCCGATCCACCCGGAGCTGGAGAAGCCGCTCGAAGAGGTGCTGGCGGTCACCTACGGCCTGATCGTGTACCAGGAGCAGGTCCAGAAGGCCGCCCAGATCATCGCCGGGTACTCCCTCGGCGAGGCCGACATCCTGCGCCGCGTGATGGGCAAGAAGAAGCCCGACGAGCTGGCGAAGAACTTCGTCCTCTTCCAGGAGGGCGCCCGCAAGAACAACTACAGCGACGAGGCGATCCAGGGCCTGTGGGACGTCCTGGTCCCGTTCGCCGGCTACGCCTTCAACAAGGCCCACTCCGCCGCGTACGGACTGGTCTCGTACTGGACCGGCTACCTGAAGGCGAACTACCCGGCCGAGTACATGGCGGCGCTGCTCACCTCGGTCAAGGACGACAAGGACAAGTCGGCCGTCTACCTGAACGAGTGCCGGCGCATGGGCATCAAGGTGCTGCCGCCCAACGTGAACGAGTCCGAGCAGAACTTCGCCGCCCAGGGCGACGACGTGATCCTCTTCGGCCTCTCGGCCGTCCGCAACGTCGGCACGAACGTGGTGGAGTCGATCATCCGCAGCCGCAAGGCCAAGGGGAAGTACGCCTCCTTCCCCGACTACCTCGACAAGGTCGAGGCGGTCGCCTGCAACAAGCGCACCACGGAATCACTGATCAAGGCCGGCGCGTTCGACACGATGGGGCACACCCGCAAGGGCCTCACCGCGCACTTCGAGCCGATGATCGACAACGTGGTGGCGGTCAAGCGCAAGGAGGCCGAGGGCCAGTTCGACCTCTTCGGCGGCATGGGTGAGGAGGACACCAGCGAGCCCGGCTTCGGACTCGACGTGGAGTTCACCACCGACGAGTGGGACAAGGTCTACCTGCTCGCCCAGGAGCGCGAGATGCTCGGCCTGTACGTCTCCGACCACCCGCTCTTCGGCCTGGAGCACGTCCTGTCCGACAAGGCGGACGCGGGCATCTCCCAGCTGACCGGAGGCGAGCACGCCGACGGCGCGGTCGTCACGATCGGCGGCATCATCTCGGGCCTGCAGCGCAAGATGACCAAGCAGGGCAACGCCTGGGCCATCGCCACCGTCGAGGACCTCGCGGGCTCCATCGAGTGCATGTTCTTCCCCGCGACGTACCAGCTGGTGTCGACCCAACTCGTCGAGGACGCCGTCGTCTTCGTCAAGGGGCGCCTGGACAAGCGCGAGGACGTGCCGCGGCTGGTCGCGATGGAACTCCAGGTCCCGGACCTGTCGAACGCGGGCACCAACGCTCCCGTGATCCTCACCATCCCGGCGCTGAAGGTGACTCCGCCGATGGTCAGCCGTCTCGGCGAGATCCTCAGCCACCACAAGGGCGAGAGCGAGGTCCGCATCCGGCTCCAGGGCCCGAGCAGGACCACGGTTCTGCGGCTCGACCGGCACCGGGTGAAGCCGGACCCGGCGCTCTTCGGCGACCTGAAGGTGCTGCTCGGCCCGGCCTGCCTGGCCGGCTGACCACCGCGCGGCGAAGGCGGCGGAGACACCGCGGCGGTCACACACAGACGCATCGAGGGGCGCATCCGGTACAGGATGCGCCCCTCAGTGCGTGTCCGGGCCTCAACAGCCCGCGCAGCGGCCTCAGTTGTGGCCGAAACGCCTCTGGTGCTTACGGGCAACATCAGCGGGGCTGCCCTGGGCCTGCGACATCGGCGACTGCTGTGCCTGCGCCGACGACCGCTGGGCCTGCTCCTGCGCACGCTCGGCCTGCGAGGAGCGGTCCTGATGGCCGCCCTGCTTGCGATTCTTGTTCTTGGCCATGGTGATCTGCCTCCTGCGGGGGAACTAGGGGCCAGGGCCGCGACCAGATTCACATAGGCTGACAAGCAGCGCATTTCGTAGAATTACCGTGCGTAATAAGACCTGTCGGCAGGTGTTCATCCGATCCGCCACGCCGAAGATCGAGTTCCGGCCGTTAACCTCCGCACGGTCGGGCAGACTCCAAGGAAGCCCGAAGCAAACCTCCCGGAAAGAGGGTGGATCGCGTGGACCGCTGCATCGTCCTGGTGGACGCCGGGTATCTGCTCGGGGCCGCCGCCAGTCTCCTCGCGGGGGAGCCGTCCCGATCCCGGATCACCGTCGACCACACCGCCCTCATCCAGGGCCTGCGCGAGCGCGCCGAGTCCGACACCGAACGGCCCCTGCTGCGCATCTACTGGTTCGACGGCGCCCCCGACCGCGTACCCCAGCCCGAACACCGCAGGCTGCGCGTGATGCCCCGGGTCACGGTGCGCCTGGGCGCGCTGACCCGCAGTGACGGACGGTGGGCGCAGAAGGGCGTGGACGCCGCCATGCACGCCGAGCTGACCGAGCTCGCGCGCAACCGCGCCTGCTCCGACATCGTGCTGGTGACCGGCGACGGCGATCTGCTGCCGGGCATGATGGCCGCCAAGGAACACGGCGTGGCCGTACACCTGTGGGCCGTGCAGGCCGCGGACGGCGACTACAACCAGTCCGAGGACCTGGTGGCCGAGGCCGACGAGCGGCGGGTGCTCGACCGTGCCTGGATCATCAAGGCGGTCCGCGCCAAGGAGATCGGCGGGATCTGCGCCCCGCCGCCGGTACCGCGCCCCGAGATCGCCGCCATCCTCTCCGCGCCGCTGCCCGAGTCCGCGCTCGCGGCCGCCGCCGAGCGCTCCGCCCAGGAGACCGAGCACCACCAGGCTGCCGAATCGCCGAACGGCACCCAGGAACGAGTGCCCTCCGCCAAGGGAGTCCCCACACCGAAGGACCTGGCCGGACTCCGCGGACCGGGCACCCAGCCCGCCCAGCACCCCGCCAACGCCACACTGCGCTGGTCCTCGGACAAGGGCTGGGTCGACCGGCCCGGTGCCACCACGGAGTCGCCTGAGGCCGCCGCGCTGCCCACGCTCGCCCAGCTCACCTCCGCCGAGCAGCGGTGGGCGGACCGCGAGGAGGACATCACCACGGTCGGCGGCGACCCGTACGAAGTGGGCCAGGTCTTCGCGCGCCGCTGGATGGGGCGCCTCACCGACCCGAGCCATCTGCAGAAGCTGTCGGCGATGTACCCGCGGGTCCCCCACCGGGTGGACGGCGAACTGCTGCGCTACGCCGCCCGCTTCGGCCTGCTCGCGCACAAGGACGACCAGATCGACGAGCACGACCGCTACGCGATCCGCGCCGGATTCTGGCGGGAGATCGACGTCCGCACCGCGACGGAGCACGCGCCCGCGGGGGAGTGATCCCCGGCCCCGCGCAGGGGCCGCGGGAGCCTTCGCCCGGGGCCCGCCACGGCCCCGATCGCATCACGGGGCTCCGGACCACGTACTCTCGTCCTTCGTGAGTACGCGCACGGCACAGACGGCCCCGACGGGACAAAGGGGCGATGTCGTGTGCGCCGTGCGAGGTCTCACCAAGACCTACCCGGCCGTCCGCAGCCGCCGCGGCACACCCGCCACGCCCGAGGTCAGAGCCACCGACGGGGTATGTCTCGACATCCGCCGGGGCGAGATCTTCGGGCTGCTCGGGCCGAACGGCGCCGGCAAGTCCACCCTCGTACGCCAGCTCACCGGGCTGATGCGCCCCGACAGCGGCAGCGTCGAGATCCTCGGACACGACATCGTGCGCCACCCCGAACGGGCTGCCCGCATCCTCGCCTACCTCGGGCAGGAGTCCACCGCACTGGACGAGCTGACCGTGTCCCTCGCCGCCGAGACGACCGCGCGGCTGCGCGGGCTCGACCTCCGCGCGGCACGGGCCGAGCGGGACGCGGTCCTCGACGAACTGGGTCTGACCGCGCTCGCCTCCCGCCCGCTGCGGAAGCTCTCCGGCGGACAGCGCAGGCTCGCCTGCTTCGCCTCGGCCCTCGTCGGGCGGCGCTCGCTGCTCGTCCTCGACGAACCCACCACCGGTATGGACCCCGTCGCCCGGCGCGCCGTGTGGGCCGCCGTCGACCGGCGCCGCGCGGAACAGGGTGCCACGGTCCTGCTCGTCACCCACAACGTCATCGAGGCCGAGACGGTCCTCGACCGTGTCGCCGTCCTCGACGAGGGACGGGTCATCGCCTGCGACACCCCGGCCGGGCTCAAGGAACAGGTCGCGGGCGAGGTGCGGGTCGAACTCGTCTGGCGCGAGAACGCCCCGCTGCACGTCCCCGAGGTCGCCGCGCTGCGGGACCGCGCCGTCGAGTCGGGCCGCCGCTGGACGCTGCGGCTCGCGCCCGAGGAGGCCCGCGCGGCCGTGGCCACGGTCACCGGCGGAGCCGCCTTCGCCGCACTCGACGACTTCACCCTGGCCACGCCGAGCCTGGAGGACGTGTATCTGGCGCTCGGCGGCCACGCGACGCAGGGACTGGTGAAGGCGTGAGTGTCCAGGGCGTGGAATCCGTACGGGAGAGGGGCGTCGTACGTGAGCGGAACAGGACGGCTGCCGACGAAGGGGAGCAGTTCGACGTGAGTGCCGTACCCGCTGGAGTTCTGCCGGGCAGCGCGCTGCCCCTGGCCGAGGACGCCGGCGCGGCCGCGGAGCTGGGGCCGCGGGCGCGGCTGTGGCCCTCGCTGGCCGCCGTGTACCGGGCGCAGCTCTCCCGCGCCCGTGTCGCCAGGATCCCGCTGCTGTTCGTGGCCACCTTCCAGTCCCTCGGCATCATGATCATGATGCGTGGGGTGGTGGACGGAGGCGCCGAGGCGCGGGCCGTGGTCGCCGGCTCCACGGTCCTGGTCGTCGCCTTCGTCGCCCTCAACCTGCTCGCGCAGTACTTCGGGCAGCTGCGGGCGAGCGGCGGGCTCGACCACTACGCGACGCTGCCGGTGCCGCCGGCGGCCGTGGTGCTCGGGGCCGCGGCCGCGTACGCGTCCTTCACGGTGCCCGGCACCCTCGTCACCGCCGTGTTCGGATGCCTGATCTTCGGGCTGCCGCTCGCCCATCTGTGGGTGCTGGCCGCGGTCGTCCCGCTCGCGGGCGCCGCGCTCGCCGGGCTCGGTGCCGCGTTCGGGCTGCTCGCGCCGCGGCCCGAGCTGGCCACCCTGCTCGGCCAGATGGGCATGTCCGCGGCCCTGCTGCTGGGTGTCCTCCCGGCGGACCGGATGCCGGCCCCGGTGCAGTACCTCCGGGACCTGCTGCCCTCGACCTACGGTGTCGAGGCCTTCGCCCGTACCTTCGGGCCGCGTCCCGACTGGGCGGCCGTCGTCGGTGATCTCGCCGTGTGCGGCGCGGTCGGGGTGGTCTCGCTGGCCCTCGCGGCCTGGGCCTACCGCCGTGCCGCCGTGCGCTGACGCGGCTCCGGTGACGCGGCCCACAGCGGGGCCTGGCACGATGGCAGGGTGACCGCTCCGCTGACTCCACCTCCCCCGCCGCACGAACAGTCCCCCGAGGACCGGCGGCAACCGCACCCTGCCTGGCAGACTCAGCCCGCTCCCGGCCCCGCGGGTCACCCCGTGTACCCGGGCGCGTACGAGGTCTCCTACGGACAGGACGGACCCGGCATGAAGACCGAAGTGCGGGAGGCCGCCGTGATCACGGTCACGGTCGCCCTCGCGGGGGCTCTGCTCGGGGTGCTCTGGTCGTGGCTGGCTCCCCATGTGCCGCTGGTCGCGGATGCCACCGCGGTGTATCTGAAGGACACCGAGGGGGAGCAGGCGATCGGCGTCGACGGCACCTTCACCCTGCTCGCGCTCGGCTTCGGAGCGCTGAGCGCCCTGGTCGTGTTCCTCGTGCGCCGGCGCGGCGGTGTGCCCCTGGTGATCGCGCTCGCCCTGGGCGGCCTGCTCGGCTCGCTGCTCGCCTGGCGGGTCGGGATCTGGCTCGGCCCCACGCAGAACGTGGTCGCGCACGCCAAGGCCGTGGGCAAGGGCGTCACGTTCTCCGCGCCGCTGAAGCTCGGGGCCAAGGGCGCGCTGCTCGCGTGGTCCCTGAGCGCCCTGGTGGTCCACCTCGGCCTCATGGCCCTGTTCGGCCCCCGCGACCCCGACCCGTACCAGCAGAAGCCCTACCAGGCCGCGCCGCCGCAGGGACCTCCGGCCGCCTAGGGCCGTTGCCCGCCACGGCATCAGGGTCTGTCGTACCGCCGCGGGGAGTCGGGGGCGGCCGGACGCCGGGGGGCCCGCGGTGCGGTCGGCCCCTCCCCCGACGGGGGGGGGGAGGCGGGTCCGCGGCCGTGGGTGGTAAGGCCC
>NZ_JBHYXD010000122.1:15418-25830 GCF_042751995.1 Streptomyces sp. NPDC059371
CGGCTGTGAGTTTTTTTATAATGCGACTGGGCCTGTCTCCCCCCGGGGGGGCGGGGGGCCGGCCGGGGCGCGGGGCCCCGGGGGGGGGGGGCGGCCCTTCCCCGTACGGCGTGGGTCAGGCGGGACGGCGGCCGTGGTTGGAACGGCCCTTCTTGATGCGCCACTTGCGTTTGCGCGTTCTCTTCGACATGCCCTTCGTGCTTAACCGAGGAGAAGGCATCCGTCGAGGGGCCGCGCAGACCGTGAAGCAGCCGGGCGCCGACAGCCGGTCACGTCCGTCCGACGGGTGCGGCCACCGCCTCCGTGAGCTTCGCGAGGTCGCCGGGGGAGAGCTCGACCTCCATGCCGCGGCGGCCCGCCGAGACACAGATCGTGGCGTGTCCGGAGGCCGAGGAGTCCAGGACCGTACGGAGCTTCTTGCGCTGGCCGAGGGGCGAGATGCCGCCGCGGACGTACCCCGTCGTGCGCTCCGCCGCCGCCGGGTCGGCCATCACCGCCCGCTTGCCGCCCACCGCCGTGGCGAGGGCCTTGAGGTCGAGCGAGCCCGCCACCGGGACGACCGCGACGACGAGCGCGCCGTCCACGTCAGCCACCAGGGTCTTGAAGACCCGCTCCGGCGACACGCCCATCGCCTCAGCCGCCTCCTCGCCGTAGGACGGGTGGGAGGGATCGTGCTCGTAGGCGTGGACGGTGAACGGGACGCCCGCCTCCGTCAGCGCCACCGTGGCGGGGGTGCCGCCGGACTGCTTCTTAGCCTTCTTGGCCATCGACCTTCTCGCAAGCGTCAGTTCAGGCTCGTCGGGCCGCGCGTCAGGTCCGACGCGGGCAACGACGGCAGATTACGGATGATCGCCGTCTCCGCGCGCAGCACCTTCAGCTCCTCACGCAGCCGGGAGGCCGTGTCGGGGGCCTGGAGCAGCCGCTGCCTGGCCGGCACGTCCAGCATCACGGCGGCGGCGACGAGATAGGAGACGACCGCCGGTTCGTCCGGCAGGTCCGCGCCGGTCGACAGCGAGCGCTCGCGCGCCCCGGCCAGCCGCTTCTGGTACTGGCGGAAAGCGCGCAGGACGCCCTCGGCGAGCGCCCCCGCCTCGTCGCCCGGGTCCTCGGGGAGTTCCTCCAGCTCGGCCGTCAGGAACGCCCCGGAGGCGTCCACCGACAGCAGCCGGACCCGTGTCGTACCGGTCGCCAGCACCTCGAAGCTGCCGTCGGCGCGCTCCCGGATGGTCGCCGCGTCCGCGACACAGCCCACCTCGTGGAAGGCCGCGAGCGGATCGTCCCCGAACCCGGCGGCGGGCCCGCGGTCGGGCACGGCGCTCCCGTCGGGCATGCCGGGCGCGCTGGGTGAGAGCTCATGGCCGTCGCGGACGGCGACGACGGCGAATCGGCGGGATTCGTCCTCGGGTGTCTTGAGCAGATCGCGCATCATGGCGCGATAGCGCTCCTCGAACACGTTCAGAGGAAGCACGAGCCCGGGGAACAGCACCGAGTTCAGGGGGAAGAGCGGGAGCCGGACGGTGGTCACGACGGGAAAGCCTAATGGTCGACGGAGCGGACGAGTCCGCCGTACCCGATCCGGGGGAGCCGGCCGGGGGCGCGGTCCCGCAGCGGAAGGCCCGAGGCGACCTCCAGACGGACTCCGTCGCGCAGCTCCAGGTACTGCCCGAGCGGGTCGTCGGAGACCTTGGCCCAGGGGAACGAGGTCACGTACGGGCCGATGAGGCGAAGCTGCTCCAGGGCGTCCTGCCAGCGTTCCAGCCGGACCAGGACGTACGTGAGCAGGTTGCGCACCTCGGCGGGCCACGGGTCGGCGGCGGCGTAGCAGGCCGACACCGAGATCGCGAGGTCGGCCGCGGCGTCCAGGCGCACGCGTGGCACCTCGGGACCGCCGCCCTCGGTCAGATAGGCGAAGGCCGCGCGCACCGGCAGGGCCTGGACCAGGGAGCCCGGCAGGGCGTCCTGCGCGGCGGGCTCGGCGAAGTCGAAGCACTCGCTGTGCGAGCCGTACCAGGCGGCGGAGAGGTACTGGAGAGCGGCCACGTGGCAGCCGTAGTGGTGCGGTGAGCGCCGGACGGCCTGGGCCCAGAGCTGCTCGAACTCGGTATGCCTGACGTTCGTGCCGCGGGCGTGGTCGAGCGCGATCCGCCACGGCACCGGGTCGCGCGGATCGCCCTCGGCGGCGGACATGATCAGCGGGCCGAGCTCGCGCAGCAGTTCCACCCGTGCCGGGGACTCCCAGCCGCGGCGGACGGCCAGCTCGGCCCTGACGAGGAGGACGTCCGGGTCGTGCGGGTCGTCGGCGTGCCACTGCCTGAGCCATTCGTCGCGGGAGCGCGCGAAGGCGGCCAGGCGTACGGCGTACCGGTCGCGGTTCTCCCACTCGGCGGACTCGCGGGTGGCGGCCAGCAGTCCGGCCGCGGGGGCGTACTCGCCCTGGGCAGCCGCGACCAGCGCGGGGCCCAGCCGGTGGTCGGGGGCGTCGAGCAGCACCTCCTCGTCGGCCGGCAGTCCGGCGGCGAGGCGTGAGGTGTGCCGGGCCATCCGGGCGGTACGGAGGAGCGCGCTCAGCAGTGCCATGGTGTCGACCATTGAAAACCGCAGGTCGGAGCTGGGCCAGAGGCGATCGGTGACGCTTTCGTAAAGCCGATTGGTTGTGCGCCGCAGGGTCAAGGACCGGTAAAAGCATGTCGCCCCATCAGGTGTGCGGCACCTGTGCGATGTCTGCGTGTCGCCGGTGCGGCGGCCGCGTGATGACTGTGCGGCGGCGGGGCGGCGTCAGCCGCGGCGCAGCAGCCGGGTGGCTCCGGCGGCCACCGTCGTGGCCAGGATCCAGCCGAGGAGAACCACCACCGCGGCCAGCCACTGCCAGCCGCCGCGCAGCTGCCAGAAGCCGGTCTGGCCCAGGTCGATGACCGGCAGCAGCAGATCCAGGGCGTAGAGCGAGGCGTTCCACGCGGGGTGCCCGTCGGTGTTGACCGGCCGGTGATCGGCGTGCGCGAAGGCGACCGACGTCGCCGCCCACAGCACCGCCATCCACAGGGCGGCCCGGCCCGGACGGTATCCGTAGGCGACCGTCCAGTCCTGGGCGTAGCCCCAGAGCTTGGCGGCCGGCGGCAGGGTCTCGCGGCGGCGGCGCTGCTTGGCGAGCAGCACCTCGCGGGCGTCCTCGTCCTCACCGGAGTCGCGCAGCACGGCGGCGAGGCGCTCGTACGGCTCCGGGGCGTACTCGGCGGTGGCCGCCGCCACCCACTCCAGGCGCCGGGTCAGCGGGAAGGCGCCCTGCGGGACCAGGTTCTCGTACGTGAAACCGCCCATGTGCAGGCTGCCGGGGTCCGGCCAGCTCGACGCCCGGTCGACCAGGTTGACGATCCGCGCGCCGGACAGCACGACCTTGCCGCGTTCGGGCCGCTCGCCGAGGAAGCGCAGCTCGGGCGTCTGGACCCGCAGCAGCGACAGCCCCTGGTCGTCGTCGAAGGTGAAGCGGGCCCGGTCGAAGTCGACCGCGTCACCGAAGCGCCCGTCGTCCAGACGGATCCCGCCCTGGCACTCGAACCGCTGCACCAGGGTGCCGCGCGCCGGGGTGGTGCCGCTGGTCGCCAGCGGATTGCCGAGGCCCGCGGGGGTCATGTAGAGCGTGCGGTTGACGGTGAGCTGGGGGGCGTTGAGGGCGAGCCGGGTGTACGGGTTGCGCAGCCTGCTGCCGCGCAGGCTCAGCGACACGCCGACGGTGGCGCCGCGCAGACTGAGCTCGCCGTGCGACTCCAGCATCTCGGCCTGGAGGTCCTGCCCGACGGTCATGCCGTCGCCGGTGATCGACTGCCCGCGCCGGTCCCGGTAGACGACCGCCTGGTTGAGCAGCAGATCCGTGCCGATGTGCGCGTCGGTCAGCCGTACCCCGTTGTGGAAGTGGCAGCGCGGCAGATGCAGATCGCCCTCGGTGTGCAGCCGGGCCGCCTCCAGCCGGGGCACCGCGCAGTCCACCAGCCGCAGCGTGGTGAAGCGGGACTCCGGCAGCAGCACCTCCTTCTCGAACCGGCACCCCTTCAGCTCCACGTACGGCACCACCGCGCCGCCCGCGAGGTCGAGCACGCCGGTGATCCTGACGCCCGTCAGCTTCAGGGAGGCGACCCGGCCCTGGAGGGCGGGCGGCCCGTCGAGCAGCAGCCAGGCCACTATCCGGGCCCGGACGCTGCGCTCGGGCCCCCAGGGATGACCGCCGTGCGGATCGTCGACGGCCCTGTCCCCGCTGCGCAGGTCGTACACACTGCCGTTGCGGAAGGCCTGCCACATCCCCGCCTCGGCGGCGGTCAGCTCGTCCGGCAGGTCCCCGCTGCGCAGGCCGGCACCCTCGGTCACGGCATGTCACTTCCTCCCCTGCCTACTCGCGGGTTCGTACGGTCCTGCAATGCCCGCTCAGTGACGGCGCGAACGCTCCCGGTGAAGGGGATCTTCCACGGAAGGCGAAGCCGGCTTGTATCAGCCACTGATACAGGCGTCCGGAGCCCCGCCGCGGTCTGAGAGAATTGAGTCCGTGATCTCCCGAATCGATCTGCGCGGCGACGCCCTCCCCGAGGGCCCCGCCCTGCGCGACCTGCTGCCCCGAGCCGACTTCGACGTCTCGGCCGCCCTGGAGAAGGTGCGGCCGATCTGTGAGGCCGTGCATCATCGGGGCGACGCGGCGCTGATCGACTACGCGGAGAAGTTCGACGGAGTACGGCTCGAGTCCGTACGTGTTCCGGCCCAGGCCCTCGCCGACGCCCTGGAACAGCTCGACCCGGACGTGCGCGCGGCCCTGGAGGAGTCGATCCGCCGCACCCGTCTCGTCCACCGCGAACAGCGCCGTACGACGCACACCACCCAGGTCGCGCCCGGCGGCTCGGTCACCGAGAAGTGGGTGCCGGTCGACCGGGTCGGGCTGTACGCGCCCGGCGGCCGCTCGGTGTACCCGTCGTCCGTGATCATGAACGTGGTCCCGGCCCAGGAGGCCGGGGTCGGCTCGATCGCGCTCGCCTCCCCGGCCCAGTCCGCGTTCGGCGGCCTGCCGCACCCGACGATCCTGGCCGCCTGCGCGCTGCTCGGCGTCGACGAGGTGTACGCGGCCGGCGGTGCCACGGCCGTCGCGATGTTCGCGTACGGCACGGAGTCCTGCCCCTCGGCCGACATGGTCACCGGACCCGGCAACATCTGGGTCGCCGCGGCCAAGCGCTACTTCACCGGCAGGATCGGCATCGACGCCGAGGCCGGCCCGACCGAGATCGCGGTCCTCGCGGACGACACCGCCGACCCGGCGCACGTCGCCGCCGACCTGATCAGCCAGGCCGAGCACGACCCGCTCGCCGCCGCCGTCCTCGTCACCGACTCGCCGGCCCTCGCGGACGCCGTCGAGAAGGAACTGGAACCGCAGATCGCGGCCACCAAGCACATCGAGGACCGGATCGTCCCGGCCCTGAGCGGCAGGCAGTCCGCGATCGTCCTCGTCGACGGCATCGACGAGGGACTCAGGGTCGTCGACGCGTACGGCGCCGAACACCTGGAGATCCAGACCGCCGACGCGGCCGCCGTCGCCGACCGGGTCAGGAACGCCGGAGCGATCTTCGTCGGGCCCTGGGCCCCGGTCTCGCTCGGCGACTACGCGGCGGGCTCCAACCACGTCCTGCCCACCGGCGGCTGCGCCTGCCACTCCTCGGGCCTGTCCGTCCAGTCCTTCCTGCGCGGCATCCACATCGTCGACTACACGAAGGACGCGCTCGCCGACGTCGCCCATCACGTGGTGACGCTGGCGGAGGCGGAGGACCTGCCCGCGCACGGCGCGGCGGTGAAGTCAAGGTTCGGCTGGAAGGTACCCGAGGGCAAGTGACCGGCATCGACGATCTCCCCGTACGGGACGAACTGCGCGGCAAGACCCCCTACGGCGCACCCCAGCTCGACGTCCCCGTACGCCTGAACACCAACGAGAACCCGTACCCGCTTCCCGAGCCGCTCGTCGAGCGGATCGCCGAGCGGGTCCGTGAGGCCGCCCGCGGACTCAACCGCTACCCCGACCGGGACGCGGTGGAGCTGCGCACCGGGCTGGCCGCCTATCTGACGAAGACCGGCAAGCACCCGGTCGGCGTCGAGAACGTCTGGGCCGCCAACGGCTCGAACGAGGTCATCCAGCAACTGCTCCAGACCTTCGGCGGTCCCGGCCGCAGCGCGATCGGCTTCGAACCGTCGTACTCGATGCACGCGCTCATCGCGCGGGGTACGGGCACGGCCTGGATCTCGGGCCCGCGCGACGAGGACTTCAGCATCGACCTCGTCGCCGCCGAGCGCGCCATCGCCGAGAACCGGCCGGACGTCGTCTTCGTCACCACCCCCAACAACCCCACCGGCAACGCGGTCCCGCCCGAGACGGTCCTCGCGCTGTACGAGGCCGCGCAGGCGGCGAAGCCGTCCATGGTCGTGGTCGACGAGGCCTACATCGAGTTCAGCCACGGCGACTCGCTGCTGCCCCTGCTCGAAGGACGGCCGAATCTCGTCGTCTCCCGGACGATGTCGAAGGCCTTCGGCGCGGCCGGACTGCGCCTCGGCTACCTCGCCGCCCACCCGGCGGTCGTGGACGCCGTCCAGCTCGTCCGGCTGCCGTACCACCTGTCGGCCGTGACCCAGGCGACCGCGCTGGCGGCCCTGGAGCACACCGACACCCTCCTCGGGTACGTGGAGCAGCTCAAGTCCGAACGGGACCGGCTGGTCACCGAACTGCGCGCGATGGGCTGCGAGGTGACCGAGTCGGACGCGAACTTCGTGCAGTTCGGACGGTTCGCCGACACCCACGCGGCCTGGCAGCGGATCCTCGACCAGGGCGTCCTGGTGCGGGACAACGGCGTACCGGGGTGGCTGCGGGTCTCCGCCGGAACCCCGAAGGAAAACGACGCGTTCCTCGACGCGGTACGTGAACTACTGGGCTCTGTGGGGGAGAACCCCACACCCCCGAAGGAGCAGAGCGCATGAACCGCGTAGGACGCGTGGAGCGGGTGACGAAGGAGACGTCGGTCCTCGTCGAGATCGATCTCGACGGCTCCGGCAAGGTCGACGTGGCCACCGGCGTCGGCTTCTACGACCACATGCTCGACCAGCTCGGCCGGCACGGTCTGTTCGACCTCACCGTGAAGACCGAGGGCGACCTGCACATCGACTCGCACCACACCATCGAGGACACCGCCCTCGCCCTCGGCGCAGCCTTCAAGCAGGCCCTCGGCGACAAGGTCGGCATCTACCGCTTCGGCAACTGCACCGTCCCGCTGGACGAGTCGCTCGCCCAGGTGACCGTCGACCTGTCCGGCCGGCCGTACCTCGTGCACACCGAGCCCGAGAACATGGCGCCGATGATCGGCGAGTACGACACGACGATGACCCGGCACATCCTGGAGTCCTTCGTCGCCCAGGCCCAGATCGCCCTGCACGTGCACGTCCCCTACGGACGCAACGCGCACCACATCGTGGAGTGCCAGTTCAAGGCGCTGGCCAGGGCCCTGCGTTACGCCTCCGAGCGCGACCCCCGCGCAGCCGGCATCCTCCCCTCCACTAAGGGCGCACTGTGACAGGCCTTTCCAGCATTCTCATCGTCGTCGGTCTCTTCCTCGCCGGAGGGATCTACTCCTTCGTCAAGCAGGACATGCCGAGGAGCCTCGTCGTGCTGCTGTCCATCGGTGCCGCGATGTGCCTCGTCGCGGGCGTCATGCGGCTGGAGGTCTGGAGTTGAGTCCTTCCAGGAAGGTCGTCGTCTTCGACTACGGCTTCGGGAACGTACGTTCCGCCGAGCGCGCCCTCGCCCGCGCGGGCGCCGAGGTCGAGATCACCCGCGACTTCGACACCGCGATGAACGCGGACGGACTGCTGGTGCCGGGCGTCGGCGCCTTCGCCGCCTGCATGCAGGGCCTCAAGGAGGCGCGCGGCGACTGGATCATCGGCCGCCGGCTGTCCGGCGGACGCCCCGTCATGGGCATCTGCGTCGGCATGCAGATCCTCTTCACCCGCGGCATCGAGCACGGCGTGGAGACGGAGGGCCTGGACGAATGGCCGGGCACGGTCGGACCCCTGGAGGCCGGCGTCGTGCCCCACATGGGCTGGAACACCGTCGACGTCCCGGACGGCTCGGAGGCCTTCGCCGGCCTCGACGCCGACGCGCGGTTCTACTTCGTCCACTCCTACGCCGTCCACGACTGGTCGCTCGAGGTCGGCAACCCGCTGCTGCGCGCTCCCCTGGTCACCTGGTCCACGCACGGCAAGCCCTTCGTGGCGGCCGTCGAGAACGGCGCCCTGTGGGCCACCCAGTTCCACCCCGAGAAGTCCGGCGACGCCGGCGCCCAGCTCCTCTCCAACTGGATCGGAACACTGTGAGCAAGCTCGAACTCCTCCCGGCCGTCGACGTCCGCGACGCCCAGGCCGTCCGTCTCGTGCACGGCGAGTCCGGGACCGAGACCTCCTACGGCTCCCCTCTGGAGGCCGCCCTTGCCTGGCAGAGCGCCGGCGCCGAGTGGCTGCACCTCGTCGACCTGGACGCCGCGTTCGGCACCGGCGACAACCGCGCGCTGATCGCCGAGGTCGCCAAGGCGATGGACATCAAGGTCGAGCTGTCCGGCGGCATCCGCGACGACGACACCCTCGCCGCCGCGCTCGCCACCGGCTGCACCCGCGTCAACCTGGGCACCGCCGCGCTGGAGACCCCCGACTGGGTCGCCAAGGTCATCGCCGAGCACGGCGACAAGATCGCCGTCGGCCTCGACGTCCGCGGCACGACCCTGCGCGGCCGCGGCTGGACCCGCGACGGCGGCGACCTCTACGAGACGCTGGCACGCCTCGACTCCGAGGGCTGCGCCCGCTACGTGGTCACCGACATCGCCAAGGACGGCACGCTCCAGGGCCCGAACCTGGAGCTCCTGCGCAACGTGTGCGCGGCGACCGACCGCCCGGTGGTCGCCTCCGGCGGGGTGTCGTCGCTGGACGACCTGCGGGCCATCGCCGAACTCGTGCCGCTCGGCGTCGAGGGCTCCATCGTCGGCAAGGCCCTGTACGCCAAGGCGTTCACCCTTGAAGAGGCCCTGGCGGCGGTAGCCCGGTGAGCGCCGTACGCCGCCTTTCGACCGGCTCGCCGGCGGAGGACGCCTTCGGGTACTCCCGCGCGGTGGAGCTGCCGAACGGCCTGGTGCTGGTGTCCGGCTGCACCTCGGTGGTCGACGGTGATGTCGTCGAGGGCGACCCGTACGAGCAGGCGGTCAACGCCTTCGGTGTCGCGTTCGCGGCCCTGGAGCGGCTCGGCCTGGGCCGCGAGGACGTCGTCCGCACCCACATGCACATCACCCATGCCCGGGACGTCGAGGAGGTCGGCCGCGCCCACAAGGCGCTGTTCGACGGCATCCGCCCCGCCGCCTCCATGATCATCGTCGAGGGTCTGGTGGACCCGCGGCTGGTGGTCGAGGTCGAGGTGGAGGCGTTCCGCGCAGAGCACACGGAGCAGGGAGAAACGCGGTCATGACCCTGGCGGTCCGAGTGATTCCCTGCCTGGACGTGGACAACGGCCGGGTCGTCAAGGGCGTCAACTTCCAGAACCTGCGGGACGCGGGCGACCCCGTCGAGATGGCCAAGGTGTACGACGCCGAGGGCGCCGACGAGCTCACGTTCCTGGACATCACCGCGTCCTCGGGCAACCGTGAGACCACGTACGACGTGGTGCGCCGCACGGCCGAGCAGGTCTTCATCCCGCTGACGGTCGGCGGCGGTGTCCGCACCGCCGAGGACGTCGACAAGCTGCTGCGGGCCGGTGCCGACAAGGTCGGCGTCAACACGGCCGCCATCGCCCGCCCCGAGCTCATCCGCGAGATCGCGGAGCGGTTCGGGCGGCAGGTGCTCGTGCTCTCGGTGGACGCGCGCAGGACCGAGGGCGGTTCCTTCGAGGTGACCACCCACGGCGGACGCCAGGGCACCGGCATCGACGCCGTCGAGTGGGCGCACCGGGCCGCCGAACTGGGCGCGGGCGAGATCCTGCTCAACTCGATGGACGCCGACGGCACGAAGGACGGCTACGACATCGAGATGATCGAGGCCGTACGCAAGCACGTCACCGTTCCGCTGATCGCCAGCGGCGGCGCCGGCCGGCTCGACCACTTCCCGCCGGCCATCGGGGCGGGCGCCGACGCGGTGCTGGCCGCGTCCGTCTTCCACTTCGGCGACCTGCGGATCGGCGAGGTCAAGGAGACCCTGCGCGAGGCGGGACATCCCGTTCGCTGACGATCCTGGCCGGGGCCTTCGGCAGGGGGCTCCCGGCTGGCTTCGATTCCCGCCGGTGGCCGCCACATGCGGGGGGTAAGGCTGACGTGTAGGGGCGCGGGCGGGGGGGGGGGGGGGGGTGGTGGGGGGGGGCGGGCGGGGTGTGG
>NZ_JBHYXD010000123.1:0-24184 GCF_042751995.1 Streptomyces sp. NPDC059371
GAGAAGCGGGGGCCGTCGTCGTGCGAGCGGAGGACGCTAGCGCAGGCGCGCCATGAGGGCGTGCTCGACCAGCGTGATCAGCGCGGACTTGGCGTCCGCGCGGTGACGGGCGTCCGTCGTGATGATCGGGGCGTCCGGGCCGATCTGGAGGGCCTCGCGGACCTCCTCCGGGTTGTACGGCTGGCTGCCGTCGAAGCCGTTGAGGGCGATGACGAACGGCAGGCCGCTGTTCTCGAAGTAGTCGACCGCGGGGAAGCAGTCGGCGAGACGGCGGGTGTCCACCAGGACGATCGCGCCGATCGCGCCGCGCACGAGGTCGTCCCACATGAACCAGAAGCGGTCCTGGCCCGGCGTACCGAAGAGGTACAGGATCAGGTCCTGGTCCAGGGTGATACGTCCGAAGTCCATGGCGACCGTCGTGGTCTTCTTGTCCCCGGTGTGGGTGAGGTCGTCGATGCCCGCCGAAGCAGACGTCATGACGGCCTCGGTGCGCAGCGGGTTGATCTCCGAGACGGCGCCGACGAACGTGGTCTTGCCCACGCCGAAGCCGCCCGCCACCACGATCTTCGCGGACGTGGTGGAGCGGGAAGGCCCTCCGCTAGAGCTTGCGAAGTCCACTGAGCACCCTTTCGAGCAATGTCACGGCTGGCTGGCCGCCGGCGCTCTCGTCGCCGCCCGGCTGATGAATGGCGACCAGGCCCGCTTCCGCCAAGTCGGCGACGAGGATCCTGGCCACACCGAGAGGGATGGTCAGCAGGGCCGAGATTTCGGCCACCGACTTGATCTCCCGGCAGAGGTTGCAGATGCGCTGATGCTCGGGCAACTGGCCCTGCATCTGGTGAGGCTGCGCGGTGGTGTGCACCAGCGCCTCGATGGCGAGCTGGTAACGGGGCCTGGTGCGGCCACCCGTCATGGCGTACGGACGCACCAGGGGGTTGCTCGCCGAACCGGCGGGGGACGCCTCGGGCGAGCGTCGCTGCGGCTGCACGGGCTGGATGCGCGGAGCCGACGGCTGGTCGTACGGAGACGGCCCGGGGCCCTGGGGACCCTGAGGCGTGTAAGGCCGCCGCTGGCTGGGTGCGGAGGGGGGAAAGTTGTACCGGTTCGGGTCGCCTGAACCATCGCCCTGCCCCTGGCCGGGGCCGTACGACCAATTGCCCGAAGACGAACCGCCTGGGGGTGTTACCACTTTCTCTCCTCCTCCGACCGTGCCGGGCACACAACGCTGGGACCGCGTCCCGAAACCTTACGGCCCCGGGACGCGAATTCGCACCGTCTGTCTATTAGTTGAGAAGGCTGCCCTGGAGCTCCGCACGAAGGTCCGGAGTGAGAACCGTGCCCGCACGGTCCACCAGAAGCGCCATCTCGTACCCAATGAGACCGATGTCCGCCTCAGGGTGTGCAAGTACTGCGAGTGAAGAACCGTCCGAAACGGACATGAGGAAGAGGAATCCTCGCTCCATCTCCACAACAGTCTGGTTCACATGGCCGCCCTCGAAGATACGGGAAGCACCCGCGGTCAAAGAGGTCAGACCGGATGCGACGGCCGCCAACTGGTCGGCGCGGTCACGGGGAAAGCCTTCGGACATGGCCAGAAGGAGTCCGTCGGCGGAGACCACCACCGTGTGCGACACCCCGGGGGTGTTGTCCACGAAATTGGTGATCAACCAGTTCAGGTTCTGTGCCGCCTGGCTCATCGGGCTCACAACTAACGCTCCTGGTTGTAGGTGCTGTCAGGACCGAGGCCCTGGCCGTTCGTCTCACTACCTGCATTGCGTCCCCGCTCCACGCCGCGACGCAGGTTGCTCAGCCTGCCCCGGACGTCTTCGGGAGCACGGGAGACCTGGGGGCCGCCCTGGGGGGTCGATTCCGCGGTTCCCTCGACCAGGTTGGCCTTGGGCACCCTCCGCGGCAGACCGGACGAGGTGACCCCGCCCGCCTTGGGCTTCTTGAGCTGCTCGGCGCGCTGCCACCGATCGTCGTTCGACGACCGCCAGTCGTCGCCCGTGTTCCCGGAGGACATGGGCGGCGCCTGCTCCCTCGCCGGTTCCGCGGGGCGCCGGCCGTTGCCGGCGGGGACGGGTCCGCGGCGGGGGAGGCCCGCGTCGGTCATCGTGTGGGGGGCCGAAGCGGCCGGACCCGGACGACCAAAGCCTACGCTGTCCCGCTCGTTCGCGTCAGCGACCTGCGGAGATCCCGCTTCCGGAGCGTAGTCGGACCGGTACCCGCCCTGGTACGCGTCCTGCTGCGGCCAGTCGTCCTGGTAGGACGGCTCACCGTAGCCCGACGGCGTCTCCGGGGCGGAGCCGCCCATCCCGGCGTGCTCCTGCTGGGCCGGCTCCGTGTAGGAGGGCTCAGGGTAGCCGCCGTTGGACGGGAAGTACGCCTCGTCGTACGCAGCCTGCTGCGGCTCCTCGTACGACGTCTGCTGGTCGTACGTGGTCTGCTGCTCCTCGTGCACGCCCTGGGCGCCGTCGAAGGACGGCTGTCCGTTGTCGTACGAGGGGGCGCCCGGGGCGTCGAAGGCGTCGGCGTAGGCCTGGGGGGCCTCGATGGCCTCCGGACCCTGCGCCTGGGCCTCCAGGGCCGCACGGCGCTCCTCACGCATCAGGGAGCGGCCCACGGGGTCCAGGTCACGGGCGTCGTCCGGGACCTCGTAGCGGCTGTCGTCGAAACCGAGGTCCGCGGCGGTCAGCACGGGCTGCTGCTGCTGCATACCGAAGTTCTCGCCCGGGAACTGCTGCTGCGGCTGATGATGCTGCTGCTGCTCGGGAATGATCTGCGACACGGTGAACTCGTCGGTCATCGGCTGATGCTCGCCACCGCCACCGTGGGTGATGGCGTCGGGGAGCATGACCAGGGACGTGGTGCCGGCCTGCTCGCCCGAGGGGCGGAGCTGGACGCGGATGCCGTGGCGGTCGGACAGACGGCCGACCACGAAGAGGCCCATGCGCTGCGAGATCGCGGCGTCCACGGTCGGCGGGTTGGCCAGCTTGTGGTTGATGTCCGCGAAGTCCTCGGCGGTGAGGCCGATGCCCTTGTCGTGGATCTCGACCATGACGCGGCCGTCGGGGAGACGGGTCGCGGTGACACGGACCTTGGTCTGCGGGGAGGAGAACGTGGTCGCGTTCTCCAGGAGCTCGGCGAGCAGGTGCACGAGGTCGGTCACGGCGCGGCCGTGGATCTCGGCCTCCGGGACACCGGAGAGCTCGATGCGCTCGTACTGCTCCACCTCGGAGGAGGCGGCGCGCAGGACGTCGACCAGCGGGACCGGCTGGTCCCAGCGGCGTCCGGGCTCCTCGCCGGCGAGGACCAGGAGGTTCTCGCCGTTGCGGCGCATACGGGTCGCGAGGTGGTCCAGCCGGAAGAGGTTCTCGAGCTGGTCCGGGTCGGCCTCGTTGTTCTCCAGGTCGGTGATCAGGGTCAGCTGGCCCTCGATCAGTGACTGGTTGCGGCGCGAGAGGTTCGTGAAGATCGCGTTGATGTTGCCTCGCAGGAGGGCCTGCTCGGCGGCCAGTCGCACGGCCTCGCGGTGGACCTGGTCGAAGGCGCGGGCGACCTCGCCGATCTCGTCCGTGGTGTTGATCGGGATCGGCTGCACGCGGGTGTCGACCCGGCCGGGGTCGGTGCGCGAGAGCTGGTCGACCAGCATCGGCAGGCGCTGCTCGGCGACATTGAAGGCGGCGCTGCGGAGCTGGCGCATCGCGCGGCTCATCTGGCGGGCCACCATGCCGGCCAGGATGAACGCGGCGAGCAGGGCGACGACGACGATGGCACCGGTGATGAAGGCGTCGGTCTGAGCCGCGTCGGAGATGTCACCGGCCTCGGCCACGGCCTTGTCGGCGAGGTCCGACTCGATCTGGCGGTACGCGTTGTACTTGGCGGTGTTGACCGCCATCCAGTTCTGCGCGGTGACGCCCTTCGCGGCGAGTGCCGCCCGGTCGCTCTCCAGCGGGGACGCGAGCGACGCGAGGTCCTTGACCATCTCGTTGTCGCCCGTGGGCGGCGGCACGTAGGTCGGGTCGGCGGCCGCGGCTTCCTTGGCCTTCGCGGTCAGCTCCGACTTGATCTTCGCCGACGCCTCTTCGAGCTTGGCGGTGTCGGCCTCGGTGCCACCACCCTTGTACTCCTCGATGGCGATGCCCTCGAGGTAGGCGTACGAGGAGAGGGCGACGCGCTGGCTGGCGAGGCCGCTGACGCCGGGACCCGGCTTGATCAGCAGGTGCAGACCGATGGACCGCTCCAGCGACAGCGCGGCCTTGGACAGCGAGATCGCGTAGACGGTACGGCCGTAGCTGGTGATGTTTCCGGTGCCCAGACCGAGCTCGTTGGCGAACTCCATCAGCGGGTGCTGGATCTGGAGGTAGCCCTCTTCGGTCTGCACACCGGGAAGCGCGGTGGTGTACGCGGCTTTCCGCAGCTTCTCGAGACCGGGCTCGACGTTGCGGAAGACCGTGAGGCGGCGCTCCAGGCCCGGAGTCTGGGGCATGTTCTGGGCGGCCTCGTCGAAGGCGTCCGCGGCCAGGTCGGTCTCGCGGCGGACCTTCACGACCGTGGCGTCCTTGGCGCCCTTGCCGGACAGCAGGGGCGCGGCGCTGAGGTCGCGCTCGACGAACAGCTTGTCGCCGTACGTCAGTGCCGCCTGCACGAGGCGCGCCGTCTTCTCGGCGTCCTGCGCTTCCTGCCAGGTGTCGATCGAGCCCTTCACCTGGAAGCCGCCCATGACGAGGCCGACCACCACGGGTATGAGCAGGATCGCGTTCAGCCTGGTCGGCACGCGCCAGTTGCGCGGGGAGAATCGGCTCCCGCTCGGTGCGGGCACCGGCGTGGGCTCGGGGCCGGCGACCTGTGCGGGCGCCGCTCCGCGCGCCGGCGGGGTGAAGTTGCCCCGTGCCGACGGCTCGGGACCGTTCATGCTTCGCCTCACTCGACCAACAACCTCTCGGCGTCGGCACCTACTGTGTGCCGCCGTATCTACCAGCGCCCTTGACTACTGGGCAGTTCAGCGCATTCCAGCACGTCAAGCAGCGCCATTCCAAACACTCGGAACGGGTGATTCCGAGTGGTGCCGGCCACAGATAAAACGGTCATAAAGAGCGAGCCCCGCCAAAAGGCGGGGCTTTCATGAACGCAGGGGCATCGGGTGACCGCTATGCGTGTCGGGGCCAGCGAAATTCTCTGTCGAAACGTTATGAACACCGAGGCCGGCCGTGTCAAATGACACAGCCGGCTCCAATGCGTCTACGACAACTTCCATAGGGAGTCGTCTACTTGGCTGCTACCGCAGCCGTGCCATGAGGGCGTGCTCGACCAGCGTGATGAGAGCGCTCTTCGCATCTGCACGGTGTCGCGCGTCCGTCGTGATGATCGGAGCGTCCGGGCCGATCTGAAGAGCCTCGCGCACTTCCTCCGGATTGTACGGCTGGTGACCGTCGAAGCCGTTGAGGGCGATGACGAACGGCAGGCCGCTGTTCTCGAAGTAGTCGACCGCGGGGAAGCAGTCGGCGAGACGCCGGGTGTCCACCAGGACCACGGCACCGATGGCGCCGCGGACCAGGTCGTCCCACATGAACCAGAAGCGGTCCTGGCCCGGCGTACCGAAGAGGTACAGGATCAGGTCCTGGTCGAGGGTGATACGTCCGAAGTCCATGGCCACCGTGGTGGTGGTCTTGTCCCCGGTGTGGGTGAGGTCGTCGATGCCCGCCGAGGCGGAGGTCATGACGGCCTCGGTACGCAGGGGGTTGATCTCGGAGACGGCACCCACGAACGTGGTCTTGCCGACACCGAAACCACCCGCTACGACGATCTTCGCGGAGGTGGTCGCCCGGCCTCCGTCAGAGCTTGCGAAGTCCACTGAGCACCCTTTCGAGCAGTGTCACGTCCGGCGCGCCGCCGTTGTTCTCATCGCCGCCAGGCTGGTGAATGGCGACAAGTCCGGCCTCGGCGAGGTCCGCGACAAGGATCCTGGCCACGCCGAGCGGCATGGACAGGAGGGCCGACACCTCGGCCACCGACTTCACTTCCCGGCACAGGTGGCAGATGCGCTGGTGTTCGGGGAGCAGTCCCATCAGCTGGGCCGGATCGGCCGACGTGCTGATCAGAGCTTCTATGGCCAGTTGGTACCGCGGCCTGGTCCGGCCGCCGGTCATCGCGTACGGACGTACCAGCGGCTGGTCGCCTTCATCCCCGTACGACTCGGCGTACGGATCATGAGAGGCGGGGGGCGGGGTCATGAATCCTCCGGGCGGGACAGCAAGTCGGTCAGTCGTGCCGTCTGTTGGGGCCGGTGGGGGGATTGTGGCGGCCGGACGGTGATTTCGTGCGGTGTCTGGATCCGGCGGCGGTCAGTGAAGCAGACTGCCTTGTAGTTCGGCACGCAGGTCCGGCGTGAGGACGGCGCCCGCACGGTCGACGAGCAGTGCCATCTCGTAGCCGACAAGGCCGATGTCGCAATCCGGGTGGGAGAGGACCGCGAGGGACGATCCGTCCGAAACCGACATCAGGAAGAGGAAACCGCGCTCCATCTCCACGACCGTCTGGGCCACCGAGCCGCCTTCGAAGATCCGGGAAGCCCCGGCAGTCAGCGAAGTGAGTCCGGAGGCGACGGCCGCCAGTTGGTCCGCGCGGTCGCGGGGGAAGCCTTCGGACATTGCCAGAAGGAGTCCGTCGGCGGACACGACGACGGTGTGGGACACCCCGGGGGTGTTGTCCACGAAGTTGGTGATCAACCAGTTGAGGTTCTGTGCCGCCTGGCTCATCGGGCTCAACTAACGCTCCTGCTGGTGAGTGGGGCTGGGGAAGCTGCCGGTCTGGCCGTTGCCGGCCTGTCGACCCTGCTGAATGCCCCGACGGAGATTGGTCAGCCGGCCGCGTACGTCATCGGGCGCACGCGAGACCTGCGGACCGCTTTGGTGCTGTTGCTGCTGTGCCGTGCCCGCGACGAGGTTGGCTCGCGGGACTCGGCGCGGCAGGCCTGAGGTGGTGATCCCGCCTGCCGACGGCTTACGGGAACGCTCCGCCTGCTTGACGAGATCGTCGTTCGGAGAGCTGCGCCACGAGGTGGTGGCCGGTGCGGCAGCCGGCCGCTGCGGAGCCGGGGGAGTCTGCGGCTGCTGGGGGGCAGCCTGGGCGTATCCCTGGGACCCGTTGCTCTGCGTCCCGTTGCTCTGGGCGGCACCGCCCGCGGGCGCGCCGTCCGAGCCGTTCGCCTGACCGTGGAACCAGTTGGTCTCCAGCGTGTCGTACAGCGGCGTACGGCCGTCACCGGGGTTCGAGGCCGGGGGAAGCGCCTCGGGGGTCTGCGGACGGGCGGGGGCCTGTGGGGTGGCCGGCCGCTCGTACTGTCCGGTGGACGAGCCCTGCCCGTTGCCGTAGCCGGGTGCCGCGAACTGCCCGGTGGACGCGGGGTCCTGGGAAGGCGCGTAGCCCGGCTGGGCGAACTGGCCGGTGGACGACGGGGACTGGGAGGCCCCGTAGCCCTGGGCGGGGAACTGTCCCGTGGCGGCCGGGTTCTGGCCGGCGGAGGACTGGTTGCCGTAGCCGTACTGGCCGTTGTTCTGGCCGTTGTTCTGCGGCGCACCCGCGCCGGGGCGCGGGGCGTCGAAGTCGGGGCGGGCGAACTCCGCCGTGGAGGCGGGGCCCTGACGGTCGTCGACGCGCGGCATGCGCGACGTGGCGTCGGGGTCCTCGTGACCACGCGGGGTGTCGTGCGAGGTGCGCGGAACCGGCGGCTGCGCGTTGTCGTCGCTCCAGCTCGGCGTGCGGGAACCGGTGTTGCCGCCGGGCAGCTCGGCGCGTGCGCCACCGCGGCCCGGAAGCTGCGGACGACGACGGCCGCTCTTGCCGCCGGACGCCTTCGCGGGCGCGGCGGGAGCCTGGTTGCTGTCACCGAAGGCGTTCTGGCCCGTCTGGCCCGTGCCGGATCCGTTGCCGAACGAGTTCTTGCGGCCGCCGGACGTGTCACCGAAGGCGTTCTGGGAACCCGCTCCGTCGCCGAAGCCCTGCTGCTGCGAGCCGTTCTGGGCGGGGAAGCCCTGCTGCGGGCTCTGCCCGAAGGCGTTCGCGCCGGCGGGAGCCTGTCGGCCCTGCTGACCACCCTGGCCCTGCTGCGGACCACGCGCTCCGCCGGCGGCACCCGGGCGACCGCCCTGGCCCGTGCCGGGCAGCGCGGCCCGCGGACCCTGGCCCGAGCCGACCTGTCCGCGCTGCGGCGGGGCCCCGAGGGGACCGCCGGGAGCGGAGGGGGAGCCGGTGCCGAGCGAGGGACCGCCCGAGCGGCGGGCCGCGGCCACACCGGCCGAGGCCTGCGACGCGGCGGGGCCGCCGCCGGCACCCTGGCCCGGCTTGTTCGGCATGGGCTTCTTGCCGCCCTGGGCGACGTCCACGGGCAGCATGACCAGCGCGGTCGTACCACCGGAGTCGGACGGGCGGAGCTGGATGCGGATGCCGTGACGCTGCGACAGACGACCGACCACGAACAGACCCATGCGTCGGGAGACGGAGACGTCCACCGTGGGCGGGGCGGCGAGCCGCTCGTTGATCGCGGCAAGGTCCTCGGGGGACAGACCGATACCGGTGTCGTGGATCTCGATCAGCACACGGCCGTCGGGCAGGGCGTGACCGGTGACCTTGACCTTGGTCTGCGGGGAGGAGAACGAGGTGGCGTTCTCCAGCAGCTCTGCGAGCAGGTGGACGAGGTCGTTGACGACCCGGCCGGCGACCTCGGTGCCGGGCACCGAGGCGAGTTCGATGCGCTCGTACTGCTCCACCTCGGAGGCGGCGGCGCGGAGGACGTCGACCAGCGGGACCGGACGGGTCCAGCGACGGCCGGGCTCTTCACCGGCGAGGACGAGGAGGTTTTCGCCGTTACGGCGCATGCGGGTCGCGAGGTGGTCGAGCTTGAACAGCGAGGAGAGCTGGTCGGGGTCGGCCTCACGGGACTCGAGCTCGGATATGAGCGAGAGCTGGCGCTGGATAAGACCCTGCGAACGGCGCGAGAGGTTGGTGAACATCGCGTTGACGTTGCCTCGCAGAAGGGCCTGCTCGGCGGCGAGGCGGACAGCCTCGCGGTGCACGTCGTCGAAGGCCGCGGCCACCTGGCCGATCTCGTCCCGGGAGTGCACACCGACCGACTCCACGGAGGTGTCGACGTCCTGCGGGTCCGACTCCGAGAGCTGCTTGACGAGCTCGGGCAGACGGTCCTGGGCGACCCGGGTGGCCGTGTCCTGCAGGCGGCGCAGCGAGCGGATCATGGACCGGGCCACGACGAAGGCGCCGACGAGCGAGACACCGAGGACGAGCAGGATCAGGACACCGGAGATGATCGCTTCACTCTGCGACTGGTTGCGCAGCTCACGGGCCTTCTGCTCCATCTCGCTGAGCAGCGTGGTCTCGATCTTCGACATCTGGTCGATCTTGGACGAGTCGTCGTCGAGCCAGTCCCTGTAGGACCGCTTGTTCTGCGTCTTCAGACCCTCGGGGTTGCTCAGCACGCGCTTGGCGTACTGGTCGGCCGACTTGATCGTCGGGTTGTCGCCCTCGATCGGCAGGAGGAGTTCCGTGCTGCCGGAGCCGTAGATGTTCTTGAAGGCCTGGTTCTCGGACTCCTGGCTCTCCTGCGCGGACAGCGCGTACTGCTGGTCGTTCTTGGAGAGGGTTCCGAAGGTCGTCGGACGCGTGGGAAGCGCGGCGGCGATGACGGCCCGCTGGACGGAGGCGTACTCCTTGGCGGCGGAGAACGACGCCAGCGCGCGGGTGCGCTGGATCATCTCCGGGTTGCTGGTCGCCTCGGCCATGTCCTGCGAGAGCGCGAGGAGCTCGTTGACCAGGCGGTGGTACGCGTCCACCGTCTGGGTCGCGTTCTGCGGGTCGTTGTAGGCGTCGCTGCGGATCTGGTTGAGCTTGTAGAGCTCGCTCACGACACCGACGAGGCTGTCGTGCACGCCGGAGAGCTGGCCCTTGGCCGTGGCGTCGTCGACCTGCTGGGTGCCCTCGAGGAAGTGCTTCTTCGCCACGTCCGTGGCGTCGCGCACGGACTTGACCTCGTAGTCGTTGGACAGGGCGCCGTGGGCCAGCGGACCGGCCGACTCGTCGCGCTCCTTCTGGAGGGCGGCGGCGAGCTCGGTGGCCTGCTTGGTCATCTCGGTCAGCAGCCGCATGTTGTCGAGCTGCTGGATGTTGTCCATCGACTCGTTGATGCGGAGCGCACCCAGCGAGGTCGCGGCGACCACGGGGAGTGCGAGCAGCGAGACGAGTCGCGTCGAGATGCGCCAGTTCCGCAGGGCTACGCGCGAGCCGTGGCCCGGTGTGGCGCTCTTCGTGGCGTCGGTCGTGGTGGCGGGAGCCTTGGGCTTCGCGCCGGCGCGAGCGGAGTGTTCACCGCTGCCGCCGACTTCTGCCGGTCCCGGGTTCTGGGCGTGCTGGGGCGAGGAACCGCGGTCGGTCCCGCCGCGCGGCTCCGGCTCCGCCGAAGCGCTGCCATCCCTCTTGAAACGTCCCTGCACTAGCGTCGCAACCTCTGGACCAGGCGCCCCTCCGCTGGAACGGCGGGACGGTGTCGGCGTTGTACACGGACGCAGATGCGCCCTGTGTATGTGGTCAAAGTGACCGGCGCAGGCTCCCCCTTCCCGCCGCCACTCGGCGCTCAGTAGCGCCCCTGCGCGCTGGATCGTGAAATCCGCGGCGGTCCGAGGAATTCCAGCACAGCCCAGGATCTCCAACAAGGCCCGTGTACCAGGCTGTGACCTTCGTGACAGGATGTGAGTGACAGGTCACGAGGTGTGTAAAGGGTTCTCGTACATACCGGGCATAGGCCTACGAGCCATGGGCCCGCATACCCTGTCCCAGTCGAGATGATCAGGAGCGGAATGGCTGGTTCAGTGGCGTAATGTCCGTTTGGTCGGCCCCAGTTGGGGGCCTCGATTGACCGGTTTGCCCCTTGGCGAGTGAGGAAACTCACACGCCGATCATGGCCTCTTCACGTCATCGCCAGGGAATTGAATGTTTAGCCTGACGCTTTACAGGGATGGCGAATCCGACAACCCGCGCCTATGTGGGGCTCTTTGACCCCGACCGGCGCCCAGGACGACAAGGTCGAGCAAAACGGTGAAGACGACGATGATGTTCCGCAACATTGCCAATCCGCAGCGCACGACGCTGGCGCACCTCGAGGACGCCGACGCCCTGCGTACGCCGGAGCGGCCGGAGCACGCGGTCGTCCTCCCGCTCCAGACCGCCAACCCCCGCCGCTCACCACCCCGGCGGATATACGCGAAGTCCGCAGCCCTTGCCGCGTTAGCCTGGAGCGTCAGACTCCAGCCAGCTCAGTGAGGGGCGCAAGGATCCCGTGCGCATCGCCAGATTCTCCATCGACGGCAACGTCGCTTTCGGCGCGGTCGAGGGCGACAGGCCGGACGAGCTCGTCCTCGACATCATCAAGGGCATCCCGTTCGCGGACTTCGAGCTCTCCGGTACGAAGGTCCCGCTGAACAAGGTCCGGCTGCTGCCGCCGGTGCTCCCGAACAAGGTCGTGGCCTACGGCCGCAACTACGCGGAGCACGCCAAGGAACTCGGCAACGAGGTGCCCGACGCCCCGTTCGCCTTCTTCAAGCCGTCGACCTCCGTGGTCGGCCCCGGCGACCCGATCCAGTACCCCTCCTTCTCCAGCGAGCTGCACCACGAGGCGGAGCTCGCCGTCGTCATCGGCCGTATGTGCCGCGAGGTCCCGCGCGAGCGCGTCAAGGACGTCATCCTCGGCTACACCTGCGCCAACGACGTCACGGCCCGCGACGTGCAGAAGCGCGAGAAGCAGTGGGCCCGCGCCAAGGGCTTCGACAGCTCCTGCCCGCTCGGCCCCTGGGTGGAGACGGACCTCGACCCCACCGACCTGACCATCCAGTGCACGGTCAACGGGCAGCAGCGCCAGCTCGGCCGTACGAGCGAGATGATCCACTCCATCGAGGACCTGATCGTCAACATCACCGAGGCCATGACGCTGCTCCCCGGCGACGTGATCCTCACCGGCACCCCGGCCGGGGTCGGCCCCCTGAACGTCGGCGACGAGGTCGCCGTCACCATCGAAGGCATCGGCACTCTCACCAACAAGGTGATCAAGCGTGGCTAACGTCCGTGTACGTTTCTGTCCCTCCCCGACCGGCAACCCCCACGTCGGGCTGGTCCGCACCGCCCTGTTCAACTGGGCGTTCGCCCGGCACAACGAGGGCACCCTGGTCTTCCGCATCGAGGACACCGACGCGGCCCGCGACTCCGAGGAGTCGTACGACCAGCTCCTCGACTCGATGCGCTGGCTGGGCTTCGACTGGGACGAGGGCCCCGAGATCGGCGGCCCGCACGCGCCGTACCGCCAGTCGCAGCGCATGGACATCTACGCGGATGTCGCCGCCAAGCTCCTGGACGCGGGCCACGCGTACCGCTGCTACTGCTCGACCGAGGAGCTGGACACCCGCCGTGACGCGGCCCGCGCCGCAGGCAAGCCCTCCGGCTACGACGGCCACTGCCGCGACCTGTCCGCCGAGCAGAAGGCCGCCTACGAGGCCGAGGGCCGCGCGCCCATCGTCCGCTTCCGGATGCCCGACGAGGCGATCACCTTCGACGACCTGGTCCGCGGCGAGATCACGTACCTCCCGGAGAACGTCCCGGACTACGGCATCGTCCGCGCCAACGGCGCCCCGCTGTACACGCTCGTCAACCCCGTCGACGACGCCCTGATGGAGATCACCCACGTCCTGCGCGGCGAGGACCTGCTCTCCTCCACCCCCCGCCAGGTCGCCCTCTACAAGGCGCTGACCGAGCTGGGCATCGCCAAGGAGACCCCGGCCTTCGGCCACCTCCCGTACGTGATGGGCGAGGGCAACAAGAAGCTCTCCAAGCGCGACCCGGAGTCCTCGCTCAACCTGTACCGGGAGCGCGGCTTCCTCCCCGAGGGCCTGCTGAACTACCTCTCCCTGCTCGGCTGGTCGCTCGCCGCCGACCGCGACATCTTCTCGATTGACGAGATGGTCGCCGCGTTCGACGTCACGGACGTGAACCCGAACCCGGCCCGCTTCGACCTGAAGAAGTGCGAGGCGATCAACGCCGACCACATCCGCATGCTCGACGTGAAGGACTTCACCGAGCGCTGCGCCCCGTGGCTGCGCGCCCCCTTCGCGCCCTGGGCGCCGGAGGACTTCGACGAGGCGAAGTGGCAGGCGATCGCCCCGCACGCCCAGTCGCGGATGAAGGTGCTCTCCGAGATCACGGACAACGTCGACTTCCTGTTCCTGCCGGAGCCGGCCGTCGACGAGGCGTCCTGGGCGAAGGCCATGAAGGAGGGCAGCGACGCCCTGCTCCGCACGGCCCGCGAGAAGCTGGAGGCGGCCGACTGGACCTCCCCGGAGTCCCTCAAGGAGGCCGTCCTGGCCGCCGGTGAGGAGCACGGCCTGAAGCTCGGCAAGGCCCAGGCCCCGGTCCGCGTCGCCGTCACCGGCCGCACGGTCGGCCTGCCGCTCTTCGAGTCCCTGGAGATCCTGGGCAAGGAGGAGACGCTGGCACGCGTCGACGCGGCGCTGGCGAAGCTGGCCGCTTAAGGCGGAGTGCGTGAGGGGGGGGGGGGGGGGGGGGCGCCCCCGCCCACCCCCGAGAGGACCGGGTACGGGTGGTGACGGTCACGGGGCCCGGCGCCGGACCCGGCCGCCACGCGGACCGGCGTCACGTGGCAGTTGTCACGGGGACCGGCGCTACGTGGCCGTCGTCACGCGGGCCGGCGCCGAGCGCGGTCGTCGCGCGGGCCGGCGCCAAGTGGCAGTTGTCACGCGGCCCGGCGTCGGGTGCGGTTGTCGCGTGGGTCGGCGCCGGACGGCTGTCGTCACGCGGTCCGGCGCCACGTGGTCGTCGTCACGTGGACCGGTGTCGGCTGCGGGGGTCTGGCGGGTCGGCGCCGAGTGGCGGTCGTCACGGCGTGCGTTCCGTCCTCCCCGCTCGCGGGTGGTCGTCGCCGCCCGAGGGACAGCCACCCGCCCCCGGCGATACCGTCGGCGCATGAGCATCGACGCCGTGGTCTGGGACATCGACGACACGCTCTTCGACTACACGAGCGCCGACAGGGCGGGCATGCGGGACCATCTCGCGGCCGAGGGTCTGCTCGACGGCGGTACGACCGTCGAACAGGCCCTCGCGCGCTGGCGGGAGATCACCGACGCCCAGTGGGCGAGGTACGCCGCCGGGGAGACGGACTGGCAGGGCCAGCGCCGGGACCGCGTCCGGGTGTTCCTGGGGGAGTCGCTCGACGACACCGAGGCCGACGCGTGGTTCGACCGGTACGTCACGCACTACGAGGGCGCCTGGGCGCTCTTCCCGGACGTCCTGCCCGCCCTCGACGCGCTCGCCGCCGGCCACCGGCACGCGGTGCTCTCCAACTCCAGCCTCCTCGTGCAGGACCGCAAGCTGCGCGTCCTCGGTGTGCACGACCGCTTCGAGGCCATCCTGTGCGCCGCCGAGCTCGGCGTCTCCAAACCCGCCGCGGCCGCCTTCCACGCGGCCTGCGACGCCCTCGGGCTGCCGCCCCACCGCGTCGCCTACGTCGGGGACCATCCGGAGATCGACGGACGCGGCGCCGCCGACGCCGGTCTGCTCTCGGTATGGATCGACCGGGACGGAGCCCATGCCGCCGGCGCCGCCGGACAAAGGGGTCCGCATCGCATCGGATCGCTCGCCGAGTTGCCCGCGGTCCTTGCCGCGGATACCCGTTTTGGAGTGGGGTCCACCTTCGGGTAATGTTCCTTCTGCGCCGCCGGGAGCGGGCCGAAAGGCCGGAGCCCGGAGACGTCAGCCGAAACAAGATCTTCGTACGGGATTGCGTTTCTGTGGCCTATGGTGTAATTGGCAACACTACGGTTTCTGGTACCGTCATTCTAGGTTCGAGTCCTGGTAGGCCAGCTCGCAGAGCTCATCTGCACCGCGGAGATCCAGATCCGCAACGCCCCCGTTGTGTAGCGGCCTAGCACGCTGCCCTCTCACGGCAGTAGCGCCGGTTCGAATCCGGTCGGGGGTACAGATCCTTCTCAGGAAGGCAGTCCGGGTCGCACCCGCTGCCCTCCATGCAGGATCGCTAGGGCCCCCGTTGTGTAGCGGCCTAGCACGCTGCCCTCTCACGGCAGTAGCGCCGGTTCGAATCCGGTCGGGGGTACTGACCAGCATTGGTCTGAACCACCATGGGCTATGGTGTAATTGGCAACACTACGGTTTCTGGTACCGTCATTCTAGGTTCGAGTCCTGGTAGCCCAGCCCCGAATCTGCGGAAACGCAGGATTCAGGCCCCCGTTGTGTAGCGGCCTAGCACGCTGCCCTCTCACGGCAGTAGCGCCGGTTCGAATCCGGTCGGGGGTACACGGTCCGCAAGGGTCTCCACTTCGGTGGGGGCCCTTTCGGCATTCCGAGATCAACTCTTCGGAGATCAACTCGTGGCGCCTCGCCATGAGTTGGATCACCCCGGAAACGAGGCGGCGGGGTGCACCGGGCCCGAAGGCCGGTACACCCCGCTCAAGGGACGATGTGCATCGGGGAGAGCCTGCCGCGGCGTTGAGGCCGGCCCTCCCGTCACACGGGAGCGGGTGAAGGTCAGCCCGTGCGGCGCAGGGCCTCGGAGAGACGCCCGGCGGCGTCGATGACCGCCTGGGCGTGCATGCGGCCCGGGTGCCGGGTCAGACGCTCGATCGGCCCGGAGACCGAGACGGCGGCCACGACGCGGTTCGAGGGGCCGCGGACCGGCGCGGAGACGGACGCCACGCCCGGCTCGCGCTCACCGATCGACTGGGCCCAGCCACGGCGCCGTACTCCCGACAGCGCGGTCGCGGTGAAGCGGGCGCCCTGCAGGCCCCGGTGCAGCCGCTCCGGCTCCTCCCAGGCCATCAGGATCTGGGCGGAGGAACCGGCCTTCATGGTGAGGGTGGAGCCCACCGGGACCGTGTCCCGCAGACCGGACAGCCGCTCGGCCGCGGCGACGCAGATGCGCATGTCGCCCTGGCGGCGGTAGAGCTGCGCGCTCTCGCCCGTGAGGTCCCTCAGGTGCGTGAGCACGGGACCGGCCGTCGCGAGGAGGCGGTCCTCACCGGCGGCCGCGGCCAGCTCCGCGAGCCGGGGGCCGAGTATGAAACGGCCCTGCATGTCGCGCGCCACCATGCGGTGGTGTTCAAGTGCCACGGCGAGGCGATGTGCCGTGGGTCGTGCCAGTCCGGTCGCCGCGACCAAGCCTGCGAGGGTGGCCGGACCGGACTCCAGGGCGCTCAGGACAAGGGCTGCCTTGTCCAGAACGCCGACGCCGCTACTGTTGTCCATGAAACGATACTCGCGTCTCACTCTGTGAAACGCAAGTTCAATTTCCGGTGGAACGCGCCACCCTTGTAGACACAGCGGCCCGCGGACCAACGGGCCCGGCGGACGACGTCCGGCACGAGGGGTGCGGACGTCCACCGCCCCGGAAATCTCTAGTTGGGCCGGCGCCACACGAGCCGGCCGGAGGGAAAGCGATGGGTAGGACACTCGCGGAGAAGGTCTGGGACGACCACGTCGTCCGGCGCGCCGAGGGCGAGCCCGACCTCCTCTTCATCGATCTGCACCTGCTGCACGAGGTGACCAGCCCGCAGGCCTTCGACGGCCTGCGTCAGGCGGGCCGTCCGGTGCGGCGCCTCGACCTCACCATCGCGACCGAGGATCACAACACCCCGACCCTCGACATCGACAAGCCCATCGCGGACCCGGTCTCGCGTGTCCAGCTCGAGACGCTGCGCAAGAACGCCGCCGAGTTCGGCGTGCGGCTGCACTCGCTGGGCGACGTCGAGCAGGGCGTGGTGCACGTGGTGGGACCGCAGCTCGGTCTGACCCAGCCGGGCACCACGGTGGTCTGCGGCGACTCGCACACCTCCACCCACGGCGCCTTCGGCGCCCTGGCGTTCGGCATCGGCACCTCGCAGGTGGAGCACGTGCTGGCCACCCAGACGCTGCCGCTGGCCCGCCCCAAGACCATGGCCATCACCGTCGACGGCGAGCTGCCCGACGCTGTCACCGCGAAAGACCTGATCCTGGCGATCATCGCCAAGATCGGTACGGGCGGCGGCCAGGGATACATCCTGGAATACCGCGGTCCCGCCATCGAGAAGCTCTCGATGGAGGCCCGGATGACCATCTGCAACATGTCGATCGAGGCCGGCGCCCGCGCGGGCATGATCGCCCCCGACGAGACGACCTTCGACTACCTCAAGGGCCGCGCCCACGCGCCCGAGGGCGAGGACTGGGACGCCGCCGTCGCGTACTGGAAGACGCTGAGGTCCGACGACGACGCCGAATTCGACACGGAGGTCGTCATCGACGCCACCGCACTGTCGCCGTTCGTCACCTGGGGCACCAACCCCGGCCAGGGAGCGCCGCTTTCGGCGAACGTCCCCGACCCGGCTTCGTACGAAGACGCTTCGGAGCGCCTGGCAGCCGAAAAGGCCCTGGAATACATGGGGTTGACCGCCGGACAGCCGCTGCGCGACATCAAGGTCGACACCGTCTTCGTAGGTTCGTGCACCAACGGCCGTATCGAGGACCTGCGCGCGGCCGCCGCGGTCGTCGGGGGCCGCAAAGTCGCCGACGGCGTACGGATGCTGGTCGTCCCCGGTTCCGCGCGGGTCGGACTCCAGGCCGTCTCCGAGGGCCTGGACGTGGTCTTCAAGGAGGCCGGCGCCGAATGGCGGCACGCGGGCTGCTCGATGTGTCTGGGTATGAACCCCGACCAGCTCGCCCCCGGTGAGCGCTCCGCGTCCACCTCCAACCGCAACTTCGAGGGCAGGCAGGGCAAGGGCGGCCGGACGCACCTGGTCTCGCCGCAGGTCGCCGCCGCCTCGGCGGTCCTCGGCCACCTGGCCTCCCCGGCCGACCTGTCCGACGCCCCCGTGCCCGCTGGAGTCTGAGAGCCATGGAAGCATTCACCAAGCACACCGGCCGGGCCGTCCCGCTGCGCCGCGGCAACGTCGACACCGACCAGATCATCCCCGCCCACTGGCTCAAGAAGGTGACCAGGGACGGCTTCGAGGACGGTCTCTTCGAGGCTTGGCGCAAGGACGCCTCCTTCGTCCTCAACCAGCCCGAGCGCCAGGGCGCCACGGTTCTGGTCGCGGGCCCCGACTTCGGTACGGGCTCCTCCCGCGAGCACGCCGTCTGGGCGCTGCAGAACTACGGCTTCAAGACCGTCATCTCCTCCCGGTTCGCCGACATCTTCCGCGGTAACTCGCTCAAGAACGGCCTGCTCACGGTGGTTCTGGACCAGAAGATCGTGGACGCCCTCCAGGAACTGTCGGAGCGGGACCCGCAGGCGGAGATCACGGTCGACCTGGAGGCCCGTGAGGTGCGCGCCGAGGGCGTCACCGCCGCCTTCGAGCTCGACGAGAACGCCCGCTGGCGGCTGCTGAACGGGCTGGACGACATCTCCATCACCCTCCAGAACGAGGGCGACATCGCGGCGTACGAGGCCAAGCGGCCCTCGCACAAGCCGAAGACGCTCCAGGTCTGACCCCCGGGCCGGGCCACGGCCCGGCCCGACTCATTTCAGCCATGCAACACCCCTCTGTACCCCCAATCGTGGACGGTTGGGGGTACAGCCATTTCCGCTCCCGGAGGGTCCCCGCAGGCCCCCACGAGGCCGGTCAACTCCCTTAGTTACAAGGCGGGTTGTCCGGGTAGGCGGGTACGTGGGCGACTTCCGGCCAAGGGGGTCAGGAGGCCTCCGGGGGGCGGCAGTTACCCCCTGCGCAGGCGACAACTCGCCCCAGATGGCACAATCTGTGCATGGAACGTGACGGCCAACTCGAGCTCTACGCGGCGGTCGCGGACCAACTCAAGGAAGCGCACACAAGAGTGCGCGCACTGCAAGTCCCGGAGGGCGTACGGATGGCGCTGACCCGGAAGCTGCTGGTCATTACGGCCGCGGCCAAGCACGATCTCGCCGACGCGACAAGGCGGCTGGAGCGGTTCACCACCGACCTCGACGAGGGCCGATTCCTCGAAGGGGATCACTGACGAACTGCGCTACGGCCCGAGTTCGTTGCGGCACAAGGGTGATTAGCCCGTTTCGTGTTTGATTTGCGGTATATATCTGCCTAACGTGCGAAAAAGCTTGAACGCATTCGTTCGGGCAATGTCTCCGAAGGGGAAGACGTGAACAAGGCGCAGCTCGTAGAAGCGATTGCCGACAAGGTCGGCGGGCGTCAGCAGGCCGCCGACGCGGTCGACGCGGTACTGGACGCCATTGTCCGTGCGGTTGTCGGCGGAGACCGGGTCTCGGTCACGGGCTTCGGTTCCTTCGAGAAGGTCGACCGTCCCGCCCGCTACGCCCGCAACCCTCAGACGGGTGAGCGTGTTCGGGTCAAGAAGACCTCCGTGCCGCGATTCCGTGCCGGCCAGGGCTTCAAGGACCTGGTGAGCGGCTCGAAGAAGCTCCCGAAGAACGACGTCGCGGTCAAGAAGGCCCCGAAGGGCAGCCTCTCCGGCGGCGCTTCCGCGACGGTGAAGAAGGCCGCGGCCAAGAAGGCCACCACCGCCAAGAAGGCGGCGGCGAGCAAGGCCGTGGCGAAGAAGACGACGGCGAGGAAGACCACGGCCGCCGCGAAGAAGACCACGGCGAAGAAGACGACGGCGAAGACGGCCGCCGCCAAGAAGACGACGGCGAAGACGACCGCGGCCAAGAAGACCGCCGCCAAGAAGGCTCCGGCGAAGAAGGCCACGGCCAAGAAGGCCCCCGCCAAGAAGTCGACGGCTCGCAAGACCACCGCCAAGAAGGCCACCGCCCGCTAGAGAGCGGGTACAGGGCACGTCACGCGCCGGGCCGGGCTCCCCAGGGGAGCCCGGCCCGCGGCGTGTCCGCGGCGCGGGAGTGCGGGGGTGCGGGGGTGTGGGGGTGCGGAACGTCCGCCGGCGCGGGGGTTCAGAACGTCTGCAGCGTGATCAGAGTGATCCGGAGCCCCGCGCCCTCGCCCTCGGTCTCGATCCGCACGCGCTGCCCCGGCCGCAGCAGCCGCAGCCCGCCGGCGTCGAACGCCGGACCGTCGAAGGGCACCGGTGTGCCGTCGTCGAGCAGCACCTGTCCGCTGCGTGTCCCGGGGTCGTACGTGTACGAGGTCGCCTGCATGGGGGCAGCCTACGGCTCGCCCGCCGCCGTCCGCCTACTGCCCGGGAATGAGCAGCCGCGCCGCCGCCGCCTGCGTGCGCGGTCCCACTCCCAGCGTCAGCGCCGCCCGCAGATCCTCCCTGGTGTCCACGTCCCGGCGTACGGAATCCACCGCGTCGAGACGGAGTTCCGCGGCCCCCGAGGCGCGATGGCGGGCCCGGGAATCACCGCCGAAAGCGGGCAGCAATTCCCGGCCCGGGGATGCGGCCAGGAGCGTGGTGCCGATTGCAGCAGCATCGGCCAGAAAAGCGCGCGGGAATTCGCCCGCGGCGGTCAGTACCCGGGCCAATTCCGAAGGCCGCAGAGCGGGCAGATCGGCGTTCAGGGCCGCGACGGCGCTTTCGGGATCCCGGGCCCGTACGACACCCGCGCCGTGCGCCAGCGCCGCGTTGAGGCCCCCGCCCGGCTCGTCCGCGACGATCCGCGCGCCGAGCGCGGCCAGCTCCCTGCCGGCCACGACGTCACCCGTGACGACCGCCACATCCCGCACGGCGGCGCAGGCCAGCGCCGCCGCCACGGTGTCCTGCGCGAACGCGAGGGCGAGGCCCGGGCGCAGTACGTCGGAAGCGGTGTCCGCGAGCCTGCTCTTGGCGCGCGCCAGGGGTTTGAGGGGTACGACCAAGGTCCACCGCACGAGCGCTCCACCCTCTCCAGTCACGCCTTATTGTGACCTGGTCACCCTGGCGGTCGGGGTGTCGGGGCGTACGGTGTTCTCGACAGACAGGCGGCCTGGAGCGACACTTGTGCGGCCCCCCAGGCTCTAGAGGAAGGTGTCCGCGTGCCCCGCCGCAGAATCGGCTTCTGGTACCGCTTTGCAGCGGTTCTCGTCAAACCGCCGCTCGTGGTTCTGATCAAGCGGGACTGGCGTGGGATGGAGAACATTCCGGCCGAGGGCGGATTTATCACCGCGGTGAACCACAATTCGCACGTGGACCCGTTCGCGTATGCGCACTACCAGTACAACACCGGGCGTGTTCCGCGCTTCCTGGCGAAGGCCGGGCTTTTCAAGAAGGGATTCGTCGGCGCCGCGATGCGCGGCACCGGACAGATTCCCGTCTACCGCGAGAGCACCGACGCCCTGAGCGCCTTCCGGGCCGCGATCGACGCCGTGGAACGCGGTGAGTGCGTCGCGTTCTACCCCGAGGGCACGCTCACCCGTGACCCCGACGGCTGGCCGATGACCGGCAAGACCGGTGCCGCGCGCGTCGCCCTGCAGACCAGGTGCCCGGTCATCCCGGTCGCCCAGTGGGGCGCCAACGAACTGCTGCCCCCGTACGCCAAGAAGCCCGAGATCCTCCCGCGCAAGACCCACCACGTGCTCGCGGGCCCGCCGGTGGACCTCTCGCGCTACTACGGCCGGGAGATGAACCCGGACCTCCTCAAGGAGGTCACCGAGGTCATCATGGCGGCCATCACCGCGCAGCTCGAGCTGATCCGCGGCGAGAAGGCGCCCGAGAACGTGTACGACCCGCGCGAGGTGCGCATCGCACAGCGCCGCAAGGCCGTGACCAAGTCGAAGGCACAGCAGGAAGAAGGGCAGGGCACGTGAGCAAGCCGGTCAGGGCGGCCGTCTTCGGAACCGGATCGTGGGGTACGGCCTTCGGCATGGTGCTCGCCGACGCGGGGTGCGACGTCACCCTGTGGGCGCGCCGTCCCGAACTCGCCGACGCGGTCAACTCCACGCGGATGAACCCGGACTACCTCCCGGGGATCGAACTCCCGGAGAACCTGCGGGCCACCGCCGACCCGGCCGAGGCCGCCCGCGGCGCCGACTTCACCGTCCTCGCCGTCCCCTCCCAGACGCTGCGCGGCAACCTCGCGGAATGGGTGCCGCTGCTCGCCCCCGACACCGTGCTCGTCTCGCTCATGAAGGGCGTCGAACTCGGCACCGTGAAGCGGATGAGCGAGGTCATCGAGGAGGTCGCCAAGGTCTCCGCCGACCGCGTCGCCGTCGTCACCGGGCCCAACCTCGCCAAGGAGGTCGCCCAGCGGATGCCCGCGGCCGGGGTCGTCGCCTGCCGCGACGAGGCGGTGGCCCGGCGCATCCAGACCGCCTGCCACACGCCGTACTTCCGCCCGTACACCAACACCGACGTGGTGGGCTGTGAACTCGGCGGAGCCGTCAAGAACGTGATCGGCCTCGCCGTCGGCATCGCGGACGGCATGGGCCTGGGCGACAACGCCAAGGGCTCGCTGATCACCCGCGGCCTGGCCGAGACCACCCGGCTCGGACTCGTCATGGGCGCGGACCCGATGACGTTCTCCGGCCTCGCGGGCCTCGGCGACCTCGCCGCGACTTGCTCCTCGCCGCTGTCCCGCAACCACACCTTCGGCATCAACCTCGGCCGGGGCATGACCCTCCAGGAGACCATCGCGGTCACCCGGCAGACCGCCGAGGGAGTCAAGTCCTGCGAGTCGGTGCTGGATCTGGCGCGCCGGCACGGCGTCGACATGCCGATCACGGAGACGGTCGTCAGCATCGTCCACGAGGGCAAGCCGCCGGTGGTCGCCCTCAAGGAGCTGATGGGGCGCAGCGCGAAGTCCGAACGCCGCTGAGCCGTCCCCGCCGAACCGCCAGGTGGGCGACGCTCCGCAACGGTGGGTACGACGCTGAGCAACAGCCGCCGTGGGGCGCTGACTCACCGCCGTACCACCGGGTACTCTCAACGCGATATGAGCACCGAGAACCTCCCCCAGAGCCCTGAGCAGGCGCCTCGCAAGCCGCGCGTGGCCGTCGTCTTCGGCGGCCGCAGCTCCGAACACGGGATCTCCGTGGTCACGGCCGGCGCCGTCCTGAGCGCCATCGACCGTACGAAGTACGACGTACTGCCGATCGGCATCACCCAGGACGGCCGTTGGGCGCTCACCGCGGACGAGCCGGAACGTATGGCGATCGTCGACCGCAAGCAGCCGAGCGTCGACCAGCTCGCCGAGTCCGGCGAGGGCGGCGTGGTGCTCCCCGTCGACCCCGCCAACCGTGAAGTCGTCTACAACGAGCCCGGGTCGGTCCCCAAGGCGCTCGGCGAGGTCGACGTCGTCTTCCCGATGCTGCACGGCCCGTACGGCGAGGACGGCACCCTCCAGGGCCTCCTGGAGCTGTCCGGCGTCCCCTACGTCGGCTCGGGCGTCCTCGCCTCGGCCGTCGGCCAGGACAAGGACTACATGAAGCGGGTGTTCACCTCGTTCGGCCTGAAGGTGGGCCCGTACGTGGTGATCCGGCCGCGCGAGTGGCAGCAGGACCGGTCCGCCGCCCGCAAGAAGATCGTCGACTTCGCGGGCGAGCACGGCTGGCCGCTCTTCGTGAAGCCCGCGCGCGCGGGTTCGTCGTTCGGCATCACGAAGGTCGACGACCTCGCGGGCCTCGACGAGGCGATCGAGGAGGCCCAGCGGCACGACCCGAAGATCATCGTGGAGGCGCTGCTGCGCGGCCGCGAGATCGAGTGCGGTGTCCTGGAGTTCGAGGACGGGCCGCGCGCCTCGGTCCCCGCGGAGATCCCGCCCGTGCAGTCGCACGCGTTCTACGACTTCGAGGCCAAGTACATCGACGCCGCCGACGGCATCGTGCCGGCGCCGCTCACCGAGGAGCAGACCGCCGAGGTCCGCCGGCTGGCCGTCGAGGCCTTCGAGGCGGCCTCCTGCGAGGGTCTGGTCCGCGCGGACTTCTTCCTCACCGAGGACGGCGAGTTCGTGATCAACGAGATCAACACGATGCCCGGCTTCACGCCGATCTCCATGTACCCGCGGATGTGGCGGGAGACGGGCGTCGGCTACGCGGAACTCGTCGACCGCCTGATCCAGGCGGCACTGCGGCGGTCCACCGGACTGCGCTGAGCGGCCCGCGGGACCAGCACGTCAGTCGGGGGTGCCCGCGGGGGTCGCCGTGGTTGCCGGGGCGGCCCGCGGGACGAGCCCCCCCGGGGGCGCGGCCCCCCCCGGCCCGGGGTCCGGGGCGGACGCCCCACGCCACGCGGGGGGGTGGGGGGGCGG
>NZ_JBHYXD010000124.1:0-23984 GCF_042751995.1 Streptomyces sp. NPDC059371
GTCAGCCGACCGACGAGTAGGCCACGACCCCGCGCAGCAGCGCCTCGACCGCCTTGCGGGCGTTCTTCGCGACCGTCGACCGCTCGCCGCCGGAGACGGGCGCGGCCGCCGCGATCTGGCCGAGGACGTCGATGACCTGCTTGCACCAGCGCACGAAGTCACCGGCGGGCATCTCGGCCTCGCGCAGCACCTCGTCCAGACCCTTGCCTGACGCCCACTCGTGGGCGGCCCAGGCGAAGCCGAGGTCCGGCTCGCGCTGGCCCACACCCTCCGTCTGGTTGATCCCGAAGTCCTCCTCCAGCGCGTCCAGCCGGCCCCAGATGCGCACCATCTCGCCGAGCGCGGCCTTGGCCTTGCCGGACGGCACCTTCGGCGCCATCGCGTCGTCCGCGACCCGCGACTCGTACACCAACGCGGAGACGCAGGCGGCCAGTTCGGCCGGGGAGAGCCCGTCCCAGACGCCGGCGCGCAGGCATTCGCTGGCCAGCAGGTCGAGTTCGCCGTACAGCCGGGCGAGCCGCTTGCCGTGCTCGGTGACCTCGTCGGCCCGCAGATAGTCCAGCTCGGTGAGCAGGGCCACGATCCGGTCGAAGGTACGGGCGATGGTGTTCGTCCGGCCCTCGATGCGGCGCTCGAGCTGCGAGGTGTCCCGCTGGAGCCGGTGGTAGCGCTCGGCCCAACGGGCGTGGTCCTCACGGTCGTTGCAGCCGTGGCAGGGGTGCGCGCGGATCGCCGTGCGCAGCCGGGCGATCTCACGGTCGTCGGCCGCCTCGGAGCGCCTCTTGCGGTGCCGGTCCGGCACGATGTGCCCGGCCTTCGTGCGCAGGGCGGAGGCGAGGTCCCTACGGGACTGCGGCGAACGGGCGTTGAAGGACTTGGGGATCCGCATCCGGTCGAGCGCCTCGACCGGCACCGGGAAGTCCATCGAGGCCAGCCGCTTCACCTGGCGCTCGGCGGTGAGCACCAGCGGACGCGGTCCGTCGTGCTGCTCGAAGCCGCGGTGACCGTTCGACCGGCCGGCGGGCAGCCCGGGGTCCAGCACCAACGCCAGTCCCGCGTACTTGCCGGTCGGCACGTGGATGATGTCACCCGGCTTCAGCTTCTCCAGGGCGACGGCCGCCTCGGCACGGCGCTCCGACATCCCCTGCCGGGCCAACTCGGTCTCGCGGTCCTTCAGTTCGCGGCGCAGCTCCATGTACGCGTCGAAGTCCCCGAGATGGCAGGTCATCGACTCCTTGTAGCCCTCGAGTCCCTCCTCGTTGCGCTGCACCTGCCGGGAGATCCCGACGACCGACTTGTCGGCCTGGAACTGTGCGAACGACGTCTCCAGCAGCTCGCGCGAGCGGTGCCGGCCGAACTGCTCGACCAGGTTCACGGCCATGTTGTACGACGGCTTGAAGCTGGAGCGCAGCGGATAGGTGCGGGTGCCCGCGAGCCCCGCGAGATGCTCGGGACTGAAGCCGCGCTGCCACAGCACGACCGCGTGGCCCTCGACGTCGATGCCGCGGCGGCCGGCACGGCCGGTGAGCTGGGTGTACTCGCCGGGTGTGATGTCGGCGTGCTGCTCGCCGTTCCACTTGACGAGCTTTTCCAGCACCACCGAGCGGGCCGGCATGTTGATGCCCAGCGCGAGGGTCTCCGTCGCGAAGACCGCCTTGACGAGGCCGCGGACGAAGAGTTCCTCGACGACCTCCTTGAAGGTGGGCAGCATGCCCGCGTGGTGGGCCGCGATGCCCCGCTCCAGACCCTCCAGCCATTCGAAGTAGCCGAGGACGTGCAGGTCCTCGTCCGGGATGGAGGCGGTGCGCTCCTCGACGAGTTCACGCACCCGTGCGCGCGCCGCGTCGTCGTTCAGCCGCAGCCCCGCGTACAGGCACTGCTGCACGGCGGCCTCACAGGCCGCGCGGCTGAAGATGAACGTGATGGCGGGCAGCAGGTCTTCGGCGTCGAGCCGCTCGATGACCTCGGGCCGGCCCGGTGTCCAGATCCGCGAGCGCTGTCTGCGCTCACGCTCCCGGTCGGCCTCGCGCATCGCGCGGCCGCGTTTGCGGTCCTGGTACGACGGACGGCTCGCCTCCATGCGCGCCATGCGCGTGAGGTCGGGGTTGACGGCCTTGCGCTGGCCCTCGCCCTCCTCGAAGAGGTCGTACATCCGCCGTCCGGCCAGCACGTGCTGGAACAGCGGGACGGGCCGGTGCTCGGAGACGATCACCTGGGTGTCGCCGCGCACGGTGTCCAGCCAGTCGCCGAACTCCTCGGCGTTCGAGACGGTCGCCGAGAGCGACACCAGGGTTACCGACTCGGGGAGGTGGATGATCACTTCCTCCCAGACGGCGCCTCGGAAGCGGTCGGAGAGGTAGTGCACCTCGTCCATCACCACATAGCCGAGGCCGAGAAGGGTCTGTGAGCCCGCGTACAGCATGTTCCGCAGGACCTCGGTGGTCATGACGACCACCGGTGCCGCGGAGTTGACGCTGTTGTCGCCGGTGAGGAGGCCGACCTTGTCCGCGCCGTACCGGCGGCACAGATCGGCGTACTTCTGGTTGGAGAGCGCCTTGATCGGCGTGGTGTAGAAGCACTTCTTGCCCTGCTGGAGGGCGAGGTGGACGGCGAACTCGCCGACGATCGTCTTGCCCGAACCGGTGGGCGCGGCCACCAGCACACCCTTGCCCGCTTCGAGCGCCTGGCAGGCCTCGATCTGGAAGGGGTCGAGGCCGAAGTCGTACATCTCGCGGAAGGAGGCGAGCGCGGTGGCCTGCTCGGCAGCGCGCCTGCGTGCTGCCGCGTACCGCTCGGCCGGTGAGAGATCCTCTGTCATCGTGCTTTCGAGACTACCGGGAGGCACTGACACAAGGACGATCATTATCCCGATAAGCGGCTGTGAAACCCCGGATCCCCGCAGCTCAGGGAAGCGCGACGCGCACCGCGGCCCGTACGCACTCCGCCGTGAGCGGCAGCGGGCCCAGCGGCTCTCCGTCCGCGTAGCCGGTGATGCCCTCGGCGAGGAGTTCCACCTTGGCCGCGCGCAGCACGCTCACCACGGGATGTCCGACGTGGGTGCCCCGGTAGACGCGGGGGAAGATCTTGAGCAGGGTCGACCGGGAGCAGTCCCCGACCACCGTGATGTCGAACAGTCCGTCGCCGAGGCTCGCGCCGGGACAGATCCTCATGCCGCCGCCGTACGACGGTCCGTTGCCGACGGCCACCAGCGTCGCCTCGGTCTCCAGCGTCTCGCCGCCGTCCAGCGTGATGCGGTACGGGACGGGGCGGAAGGCGGCCAGTTCGGCGACCATGGCGACGTCGTACTTGAAGCGGCCGACGGGCAGGCGCATCCGGTTCCCGCGGTCGTTGACCCGGGAGTCGAACCCGGAGGCGAGGACGGTGCCGAACCAGGTGCCGTTCACCCGGCCCAGGTCGACCTCGCGCAGCCTCTCCCCCTTCAGCGCCTCGGCGATCATGCGTCCCGCGGCCGCCGGGTCGCCCACGGGCAGGCCGAGGGCCCGCGCGAAGTCGTTGCCGGTGCCGGCGGCGACCAGCCCGAAGGGGGTACGGGTTCCGGCGACGGCCTGGAGCGCCAGGTTCGCCATGCCGTCCCCGCCGACCGCGACGAGGGCGCCGGTGCCGCCGGCGACCGCCTCACGCGCCCGTGCGAGGGCGTCGGCCGGGTCCTCGCCCTGGACGATCTCGACGGCGAATCCCGCGGCACGCAAAGCGGAAGCGGCCGGCAGCGCCGCTCGGGCGCCCCGGCCGCGGCCCGCGGTGGGGTTGACTATGAGGGTGATCTCGCTGGTCACAGGGTGACCCTACGAGGTCATGGGCTCCGTCAGGTCACGTCGTCATAACCGTTCACCCGGTCCGTGGTCGCCTGCTCCGGAAGGCTCCGGCGGGCCGACACGCTCTCGACGCCGCCGATGTCCTCAGGGGTGAGGTCGAGTTCGGACGCCTCGTCGTCGGCGGGCCCGGACTCGTCGCGCCGGCGCTTGCGCCGGTCGTTGAACAGGGAGAAGAGAACCGCGCCGAAGTACAGGATCCAGATCGGCCCGGCGAGCGCGAGCATCGTCAGCGGGTCGGTGCTGGGAGTGGCGACGGCGGCGAAGACCGTGATGCCGATGATCATGCCGCGCCACCAGCCGAGCATGCGCTTGCCGGTGAGGATGCCCGTGAGGTTGAGCATCACCAGCAGCAGGGGCAGCTCGAAGGAGAGACCGAACACGACCACCATGCGCGTGACCAGGTCGAGCAGGTCGTCCAGCGGCAGAAGGTTTTTCACGCCCTCCGGCGTGAACTCCATCAGGACCTTCGCCGTGGTGGGAAGCACCTTGTAGGCGAAGAACGCGCCGCCGAAGAATAGCGGGACGCCGGTGCCGACGAACGCGTACGCGTACTTCTTCTCGCTCCTGTGCAGACCCGGGGCCACGAACGCCCAGAGCTGGTAGAGCCAGACCGGCGAGGCGATCACGACGCCCGCCATCAGGGAGACCTTCAGCGCCAGGGTGAACGGGGCGAGCAGACCGTTGATGGTGATCTGCGCGCACTGGTTCTTGTGCTGCTTCGCCAGTTCCGCGAAAGTCTCCGGACATCCGACGGAGTCCAGGACCGGCTTGGTGAAGAAGTTGATGATGTCGTTGTAGTAGAAGGCCGCGACGATCGTCACGAGGACGATCGCCAGCATCGCCTTCGCGAGCCGGTTGCGGAGCTCGCGAAGATGATCCGCGAGGGGCATGCGCCCCTCGGGGTCCCTCTCCGTGTTGCGGGCAGACGTGAGCAACCCACATCCTCATCTCATGCGGCGGGCCGGATGTCACCGGCCCTGCGTCAGCGCTGGGTCGTGTCCGTCGGCTCGTTGACCGGGCGCGAGCTGGTCACGTCGCCGGGGGCCGCCTGGATGGTGCGCTGCGCGGGGGTCTGCTCGTCACCGGCGGGCTGACCGGCCGGGGCGGCCGGACCGCTGCCCTCTTCCTTCATCGCCTTGGCCTCGCTCTTGAGGATCCGGGCGGACTTGCCGAGGGAGCGCGCCATGTCCGGAAGCTTCTTCGCGCCGAACAGCAGGATGATGACGACGAGGATGAGAATGATCTCGGGAGCTCCGAGCCTTCCGAACATAAGTCTTTACCTTCTCACCGAGGCTGCATGGTCGGGGTGCTGTCCGATCGATCGGACATGTGTCCGATCATCGTGATGTCAGCGATCGTAACGCTCAGGGGTGAACGCGGGGCAATCCCTGTGCGTACTCCCAGTTCGCGGCCCGCGCCTCATTCTCCGGGCCGCGCCCATGAGCGTACCTGGCCCCCGCACCAAGTCGACAGGCCGGCGTGACGCATTACGCATCCATGGAACGACTCATACCGTATCCATGGAGCGCACCGCCCCTGCCGCGGCCTTTTCCAGGTCCTCGGAGGCGGTGCTGATACGGCGCGCGGAATCGGCCACCTGGCGGCCCAGACGCTCCGCTTCCAGGAAGACACGGACGGCGAGGACCCCGAGAACCGTGATTCCCAGGAAACCCGCGGCGATCGCAAACATCGGCCAGAACATGACGCCGACCCTAGAGGGTGGAGTGCAGCCGCAGCGTGCGGACCCCGCCCCCGGTGAGCAGTTCGACGATGCGTTCCCCCGCGGGCTTGCGGACGGCCGACCCGCACGCGGGGCAGGTGAACGAGTAGAACGTCGTACGGCTGCTGGCGCCGATGGCCAGGCGCAGGGCACCGGGCGTGAGCTCGAAACCGGCCCGGCAGTCGGGGCAGGCGGCCTTGAACATGACCTCGACGACCCGGCGCATCCCGGCGAAGGCCGTCCCCACCGACATCTCCGCCACACCCGGGACGGACCCGGCACGCCCCGGACCGCCCGCGGCCGACCCGGCGCGCCCCGTCACGCCCGCCCGCCGTACGGAACCCGGCTTCTCCGGGCCACCCGGCCTTCCCTGCGCACCAGACCCCGACGTCGTCAAAGCCCCTGCTCCCGCCCCTCGTACGGACTGTCCTGGACTCCGGACCCGCCGGGCCCGTCGTAGGCGGCGAGCGCCTCGCGGGCCGCGCCGCGGGCGCTGTCCGCGAGAGCCTGCGGCGAGACGATCCGGCCGTCACCGCCGAGACGCAGGGCCAGCCGCCGCAGCGAGGCGGGGTCGGGGGTCCGCAAGGAGATACGCAGCCCGCCGTCCGGCAGCTCATCCGCGCTGTCGTGCGGGTAGTACTCGGCGACCCAGCGCCCGCCGGGACCCACCTCGACGACGACCTCGGGATCCTCGGCCGCGGGCTGGACGAGACCCTCGGACAGGTCCCGCAGCTCGATCTCGGGCGGCGCGGACGGCTCGTCCATGATGCGGATCTCGGCGACCCGGTCGAGCCGGAAGGTACGCCGCGCCTCGGAGCGGCGGCACCAGGCCTCCACATAGGTGTGACCGACGCTGACCAGGCGGATCGGATCGATCTCGCGTTCGCTGAGCTCGTCCCGCGAGGGCGAATAGTAGCGGATCCACAGCCGGCGCCGCTCGGAGATCGCCCGGTCCACGTCGGCGAAGACGCCGCCCTCGGACTCGAAGGTCACCGACAGCCGGGAACTGGCACCGGCCGCCTCGCCCGAAGCGGCCTCCACCTTGGCGGTGGCCCTCAGCAGCGCCTGCCGGCCGCCCTCCCGCAGGCCGGGGAGGGTGGACACCGCGCGGGCGGCCACCAGCAGCGCGGTCGCCTCGTCGGCGGCGATCCGCAGCGGCTCGGCGACGTCGTCCGGGTTGTGCCACCAGATCCGGTCGCCGTCGGTGTCGATGTCGAGCAGATCCCCGCCGCGGAAACTGGTCCCGCACAGCGGCAGCACGTCGAGGTCGGAGATCAGCTCGTCCTCGGTGATCCCGAAGGCACGGGCCACATCACTGACGCGGGCGCCGGGGCGCTCGCGCAGATACGTCACCAGGGACAGCATCCGCCGGGTCTGGTCGATCGCGTTCGTGGGCCTGGCCGGTTTTCCTGCCACTTTCTTACCTTCCCCCTCAGCCCTTGGCCACGGCGCGCAGCCGGTCGACCACATCGGCCCGCAGTTCGGCGGGCTCCACGACCACCACGTCCGGCCCGAACTCCACCAGCCACGCGTCCAGACCGTGCCCGTACGGAATCTCCAACTCGTCCCAGCCGTCACCCAGTTCCCGCACCGAGGCGGCCTTGGCGCGCAGCGGGTAGCCCGCGCCGGAACGCAGCCGGATCAGCGCGGAACGGTCGGCGATCTCCCCGGCCCAGCCGGCCACCGTCTCGCGGACGGTCACCACGTCGGGGACCTCGGCGGTGTACCGGCCCGCACGGGCGCGGACCTTGCCGGTGATCCGGGAGAGCCTGAAGACGCGTTCGGCGCCGCGGTCGCGGTCCCAGCCCGCGAGATACCAGTGGCCGCGCCAGCACTCCAGGGCCCAGGGCTCGACGTGCCGGGTCCCGGGCTGCGCGGCGTTGGCCTTGCGGTAGTCGAAGACGACCGGGCGGCGGTCGCGGCAGGCGAGCATCAGCGGCTCGAAGGCGGCCTCGTGGACGGGGATGTGCGGTTCGAGGGCGCCGTGGGATTCGTACGGGTCCACGTCCTCGGGCAGACCCGCGGCACGCAGCTTCTGGAGCGCCCCGCTCGCGGCTCCGGCGAGGCGGGCCTGCTGCCAGACCTTGGCGGCCAGACCGAGGGCGGCGGCCTCCTCGGCGTCGAGGGTGATCGGCGGCAGGCGGTTGCTGTCACGGCGGGCGAGGTAGCCGACGTCGCCGTCGAGGTTCTCCACCGTCTCGATGACCAGGCCGAGTTCGCGCAGATCGTCCTTGTCCCGCTCGAACATCCGGTTGAAGGAGTCGTCCGAGCCGGCCTCCAGATAGGCCTCGATGGACTCGCGGAGTTCCCGCTTGCTGAGCGGCCGCCGCGTCCCGAGCAGACACAGTGCGAGGTTCATCAGCCGCTCGGCCTTGGCAATGGCCATCGACGCCCTTCCTATGGTGCTTCCGACCGATGACCGTACCGCTCCGGAGTGGCGCGGCAAAAGCCGAGGGCCCATGCCCGGACGGGCATGGGCCCCAGATGATCCGATCCGGATCGGATCCGGTCCGCCGTGATCAGACCGCGATCAGGTCGACCACGAAGATCAGCGTCTCGCCCGGCTTGATCGCCGGGGTCGGGCTCTGATCGCCGTAGGCGAGGTGGGCGGGGATGGTCAGCCGGCGACGGCCGCCGACCTTCATGCCCTGCACACCCTTGTCCCAGCCCTTGATGACACGGCCGCCGCCGAGCGGGAAGCGGAACGGGTCGCCCCGGTTCCAGCTCGCGTCGAACTCCTCACCCGTGCTGAACGCCACACCCACGTAGTGCACCGTGACGTTCTGACCCGACTTGGCCTCGGGGCCGTCGCCCTCCCAGATGTCCTTGATCTCAAGGTCCGCCGGCGGCTCGCCCTCGGGGAAATCGATCTCGGGCTTCTCGATGCTCACGTCTTTGCTCCTGCTTTGTGTACGTAAGGACAACACGGACAGTCTTACATCCCCGGAGGGGTTACATCTTCGCCAGGATGTCGACCGAGAAGACGAGCGTGGAGTCCTTCTTGATACCGCTGCCCGCCGGCGGGTTGTCGCCGTAGCCCAGAGCCGGCGGAATCACGATGAGGACGCGGCTGCCCACCTTCTTGCCCGTCAGCCCCTGCGCCCAGCCCTTGACGACCTGCTGCAGCGAGAACGACGTGAGCTGACCCCGCTTGTACGTCGAGTCGAACTCCTTGCCGCTGTCCCACAGCACACCCTCGTACTGCACCAGGACACTGCTGTCGGCCTTGACCTCGTCGCCGTCGCCCTCGATCACGTAGTTCGCCACGAGCTTCGTCGGAGCGTCCTTCTTCGGCACCGTGATCTTGGGAGCCGAGCCGTCCGTGTTCGTGCCGACCGTCGGCAGCGAGGCGTCCTTCTGCGGCACGTTCTTGCCCTTGGCGGAGCTCTTCGAGTTGAACGTGTCCTCGATGTCCACCACGAACACCAGCGTGTCCGTGCCCTTGATACCCGCCTGCGCGTTGCCCTCCGAGCCGTAACCCCAGGTCGGCGGCACCGCCATCTCGACACGGCTGCCGGTCTTCTTGCCGACCAGGCCATAGCGCCAGCCGTCGATGATCCCGCCCTGCGCCAGCTGGATGACCAGCGGCGTCCCCCGGTCGTAGGAGTTGTCGAAGACCTTCGCCGTGGCCCAGATCTGACCCAGGTAATTGGCCTGGATGTAGTCGTTCTCCGCGACCGTCTTCCCGTTGCCCGCGATCACCGTCCGGACCGCGAGATCCTTCGACGGCTCACCGGTGCCCTTCGCCACGGTCGGCTTCTCACCGAACTTCGTACCGGCCGTGATCGCCGGCAGCGGACCGTCGACGATCTTCGGCGGGGGCGGCGCGGACGCCGCGGCCGAGGCCGAAGGCGACGGAGTCTTGCTGGACTTCGCCGTGTCTGACTTGCCGTCGTCACCGCATCCGGCGAGCGTGACCAGTCCAGCGGGTACGGAGAGGAGGAGTGAGCGTCGGCGCACGGTGGGAGCCTCGTATCGGTCGATCTTGGTGGATGGCGTGCGCGCAACTCTACGACGTGAGAAGAGCGCCGTACGGAAAACGTACGGCGCCCCGCGTTGCGTTCCGCGCCACCCACGGAACTCCCGGCTCACATTCCGGCGATGAGCTTCTCCACCCGATCGTCCACCGAACGGAACGGGTCCTTGCACAACACCGTGCGCTGTGCCTGATCGTTCAGCTTCAGATGCACCCAGTCGACGGTGAAGTCCCGCCGCTGCTCCTGCGCCCGACGGATGAAGTCACCACGCAGCCGCGCCCGAGTGGTCTGCGGAGGCACCGACTTGCCCTCGAAGATCTTCAAGTCGTTGCAGATCCGCGCGGCTTGCCCCTTCCTCTCCAGCAGGTAGTAGAGGCCACGACGACGGTGGATGTCGTGGTAGGCGAGGTCTATCTGCGCGACCCGCGGATGCGACATGGTCATGTTGTGCTTGGCCCGGTACCGCTCGATGAGCTGGTACTTCATCACCCAGTCGATCTCCGTGCCGATCCGGTCGAGGTCCTCGGCCTCGATCGAGTCGAGCACACGGCCCCACAGTTCGAGGACCTGCTCGACCGTCCCCGTACGGATGCCGCGGCGCTCACAGAAGTCCACGGCCTTCTCGTAGTACTCGCGCTGCACCTCCAGCGCGGAGGCCTCACGGCCACTGGCCAGACGCACCTTCCGACGGCCCGTGATGTCGTGACTGACCTCGCGGATCGCCCGGATGGGGTTCTCCAGCGTCAGGTCGCGCATCACGGTGCCCGCCTCGATCATGCGCAGCACGAGGTCCGTGGCACCGACCTTGAGGAGCATCGTCGTCTCGGACATGTTCGAGTCGCCGACGATCACATGCAACCGGCGGTAACGCTCGGCGTCCGCGTGCGGCTCGTCACGCGTGTTGATGATGGGCCGGGACCGCGTCGTCGCGGAACTGACGCCCTCCCAGATGTGCTCTGCCCGCTGGCTGACGCAGTACACGGCACCACGCGGCGTCTGGAGCACCTTGCCCGCACCGCACAGCAACTGCCTCGTGACGAGGAACGGGATCAGAATGTCCGCGAGCCGCGAGAACTCCCCGTGCCGGGCCACCAGATAGTTCTCGTGACATCCGTAGGAGTTGCCCGCCGAGTCGGTGTTGTTCTTGAACAGATAGACGTCGCCCGCGATCCCTTCCTCGTGCAGGCGCCGTTCGGCATCCACCAGGAGACCTTCGAGAATGCGCTCGCCGGCCTTGTCGTGGGTGACGAGCTCCGTCACGTTGTCACATTCGGGTGTCGCGTATTCCGGATGTGATCCCACGTCGAGATAAAGGCGGGCACCGTTCCGCAGAAAGACATTGCTGCTGCGGCCCCATGACACGACACGGCGGAAGAGGTACCGCGCCACCTCGTCGGGAGACAGTCGACGCTGTCCCCTGAACGTACACGTGACGCCGTACTCGTTCTCCAGCCCGAAAATGCGGCGGTCCATGACTGAACATTACGCCCGATCCCCTGAGCTGAAACGGGGTTCGACGGCTCGGTTTGGATCATTTTCCGATGAAGCCGCAACAACCCCGCCCCTCCCCGTAGCTGCGAGGACCCCGCCCGTGGCCAGCAGAACCACCAACGCGGCGGCACCCGCGACCCCAGGAACCGCGAAACCCCGGGCCGCCCCGCCCCACTCCACGACCGGCCCCGCGACGCCCGTACCCACCGACGCGCCCACGGTGAACGTCGTCACAAGCCACGAGAAAGCCTCGGTGACCGTACCCGTCGGCGCGTGCCGGTCCACCAGCACGAACGCACACGCGATGCTCGGCGCCAGGAACACCCCCGCGAGCGTCGTCAGCGCCGTCATCGCGACCGGACCCGGCACCAGCACCAGCGGGACGTAACACACCGCCAGAAGGGCGACCAGCACCCGCAGTCGCCGCTCCGGCGCCCCGCCCCACCGCCGCGAGCCGTAGACCACACCACCGAGCAGCGCGCCGAGACCGATGCCCGCCATCAGCCACCCGTACACCGCGTCCCCGCCGTGCGCGTCCGCGTACGACACCGCCGCGACCGTGATCGAACCCAGCGCCATCCCGATGAACAGGAACGCCCCGAGCAGCGCCAGCAGTCCCGGCGAGCGCAGAGCGCCGAGCCAGTGCGCCTCACGCGGAGCCGAACGCCACGCGCGCGAAGGCGGCGAGAGGACCACGGAGAGGGCCCCCAGGACACCGATGACGGCGAGGATCAGCAGGGCGGCCTCCGCGGACCAGAGCGCGACGCACAGCGTCACCAGCAACGGCCCGACGGTGAACATCACTTCCTGCGCCACCGCGTCCATCGCGTACGCCGTGTGCACCTGCTCCTCCTCGCGCAGCACCGAGGGCCACAGTGCCCGCAGGCCGCCCTCCAGCGGAGGCGTGAACAGCCCGGCCACGGCCATCGCGGCGCACGCGAGCGCCACCGGCTCTGTCCCGGCCACGGCGAAGACACCCATGCCGAGCGCCGAGACCACCGCCGCCGGCAACTGCACCCGCGGCTGGCCGTGCAGATCCACGAGCCGGCCGAGCAGCGGCTGCCCCACCGCGTTGGCCACCCCGTACACGGCCGCGAGCGCGCCCGCCAGGCTGTACGTGCCGCCCTCGGCCCGCACGAACAGCACGACGGCGATGGCCGCGGTCGCGTTCGGCAGCCGCCCCACCAGTGTCCCCACCAGCAGCCTGGCGGCGTGCCTCGCCCTGAGGATCTCCAGGTATCCCGCAGCCATGGCATGCCCTTCTCGATAGCGCGCGACGTTCAAGTGTTACGTATAACGTCTGCCTCCATACGTACCATGTGCGCTGACCGCGAGTCCAGACGAAGGAGCAGGCCCACGGTGGCAAGAGGTAGCACGCGCCCCACCAGCCGGGACGTCGCCGAGGCCGCCGGCGTCTCCCAGGCAGCCGTCTCCCTCGTCCTCGGCGACAAATGGCGCGGCCGCGTCTCCCCCGCCACCGCCGAACGCGTCCGCGACGCCGCCCAGGAACTCGGCTACCGCCCCAACCTGGCCGCCCGCAACCTCCGCCTCGGCCGCACCCGCACCGTCCTCCTCGTCGTCCCCGCGCTCACCACCGAATTCTTCGCCGGCGTCTACACCGGCGCCGCCCGCGTCGCCGCCCAGCACGGCTTCGGAGTCGTCCTGTACCCCTCCCCCGAAGGCATCGGCCCCGCCCGCGACCCCTTCGGCTCCGCCCAGGCCGCCCTCGACGGCGTCATCGCCTCCTCCATGGCCGCCGACGCCCTCACCGCCATCCGCGGCGACCAGCTCCCCCTCGTCATGCTCGACAGCGACCCCGCAGGCAGCCAGGGCGCCGCCACCGTCAACCTCGACATCGCCGACGGCGTACGCCAGGTCACCGACCACCTCCTGGCCCTCGGCCACCGCCGCTTCCTGCACCTCGCCGCCGACATCCCCTCCTGGACCTTCGAGGTCCGCGCCCGCGAACTCGCCGCCCGCCTCGTCGAAGTCCCCGGAACCAGCCTCCGCGTCGCCGCCGCGCCCATCTCCTTCGAAGACGCCCTCGCCGCCGCCCACAGCGCCCTCACCGCACCGGGACCCCGCCCCACCGCCGTCATCTGCGACGACGACAAACTCGCCGCCGGCGCCTACAAGGCCGCCCGCCGCCTCGGCCTGCGCATCCCCGACGACATCTCCATCACCGGACTCGACGACCTCGCCCTCGCCCGCGCCCTCGACCCCGAACTCACCACGGTCCGCCTCGACGCCGAACGATTCGGCGAACAGGGCATGAAAGCCCTCCTCGCCGTCCTGGACGGCCGCACACCCCCGGAGGAAGACATCCCCGTCGAACTCGTCGTACGCGGCTCCACGGCCCCTCCAGGCACCTGACACCCACCACCCGCCGTCAGGACCCGCAACACACGGAAGGGGCCGCACCGGTCTTCACCGGGGCGGCCCCTTCCGTACGAGCACCCGCCGAGCGGGTGCGCGGTCCAGCCGAAACCTCACTCGTCGTCGTCGGCGTCCTCGGCCTCCGTCGCGGTCTCCGCACCCCCGGCTTCCAGCAACCGGGACAACTGACGACCGACGATCCGCCTGAACTTCCGCTTCTGCGGCCGCGTCCGGTCCAGCACCGCGACCTCCAGCCGCTCCGCCGGAATGTCCCGCTCACCGCCGTTCGGCTCCCGGGACAACGACTGAACAGCCAGCTTCAGCGCCTCGGCCAGCGACATACCGTCCCGGTGCTGCGTGTCCAGATAGGTGCTGATCTGCTCCGCGTTGCCACCGACGGCCACCGAACCGTGCTCGTCCACGATCGAACCGTCATGCGGCAGCCGGTAGATCTGGTCACCGTCCGGCGTCTCGCCGACCTCCGCGACCACCAGCTCCACCTCGTACGGTTTCTCCGCCGCCGACGAGAAGATCGTGCCCAGCGTCTGGGCGTACACGTTGGCCAGACCACGAGCCGTCACGTCGTCACGGTCGTACGTGTAGCCACGCAGATCGGCATACCGCACACCGCCGATCCGCAGATTCTCGTACTCGTTGTACTTACCGGCGGCCGCGAAGCCGATCCGGTCGTAGATCTCGCTGAACTTGTGCAGCGCACGGGACGGGTTCTCGCCGACGAACACGATGCCGTCGGCATACTGCAGCACGACCAGGCTGCGGCCACGGGCGATGCCCTTGCGGGCGTACTCCGCCCGGTCCGCCATCGCCTGCTGGGGTGAGACATAGAACGGCGTCGACACCGGCTATCCGTCCCTTTCTGTCGAAGTCACTGGATCACCTGGAAGAGAGACGGGCGTTCAGTACAGCGCGGCGCGCGGGCCGTCGGGCTGCTGGAGCCGTGCCTCCAGGATCACGCGCGCGATCTCGGAGGACTCCTCGTCCGTGAGCCGGCGGAAGCCGCTCTCGGTGATCACGGTGACGATCGGGTAGATCCGGCGCGCGACATCGGGACCACCGGTCGCCGAGTCGTCGTCGGCAGCGTCGTAGAGGGCCTGGATCACCAGCGTGGTGGCCTGGTCCTCCGTCAGATCCTTGGAGTACAGCTTCTTCATGGCGCCGCGCGCGAAGAGCGAGCCGGAGCCCGTGGCCGCGTAGCCGTGCTCCTCGGAACGGCCGCCGGTGACGTCGTAGGAGAAGATGCGGCCCCTGCCGCGGTCCACGTCGTAGCCCGCGAAGAGGGGCACCACGGCGAGACCCTGCATGGCCATGCCGAGGTTGGAACGGATCATCGTGGACAGGCGGTTCGCCTTGCCCTCCAGGGAGAGCTGCGCGCCCTCCACCTTCTCGAAGTGCTCCAGCTCGAGCTGGAACAGCTTCACCATCTCCACGGCCAGGCCGGCCGTGCCGGCGATGCCCACCGCCGAGTACTCGTCGGCCGGGAACACCTTCTCGATGTCGCGCTGGGCGATGATGTTCCCCATCGTGGCCCGCCGGTCACCGGCGAGGACGACTCCGCCCGGGAACGTGACGGCGACGATCGTCGTGCCGTGCGGGGCCTCGATCACGCCCTGGACGGGCGGCAGTTGCCGCTTGCCCGGGAGCATCTCCGGCTGGTGCTCGGACAGGAAGTCCATGAAGGACGACGACCCGGGCGTCAGGAAGGCAGCCGGTAGACGCCCGGTGCTACGAGTGTTGGCTTCCACGCGTTTCCCTCCAGGTAGTCGGCAGCTCGGTATGCAGCTTCGGGGTCGTCCCTCAACAGACCGAGGCCTGAATTGCAGTTGAAGCACAGTACGCCTCGGACACTACCCGTCTTGTGGCAGTGATCCACCTGTGTGGCTGGTGCCGACAGACAGATACAACAGACGCCACCCTGGGAGGCGATCAACTCGTCACGTTCGGCCTCGGTGAGGCCGTACTTCCGCTTGAGACGGCTGACCTTGTTGCGCTGCGCACGGCATGGGCGGCAGTAGCTCGCCCAGCCGTCCGACGTGGAGTTGTTCCGCTCCCAGTCGGAGTGAGGCTTCACTTGGCTGCACTGAGGGCACCGCTTGTGCCCAGCGGGACAAAGACCTGCTCGCGGACCTTTTTACCCTTGGCCTCCTGGCGCTGCCGGTAGTACTCAGCAGAGCACTCCCGGCAGTACACCTGGAGACCGTCGGGCATGGACTTGTTGCTTGCGAACGCCGCTCTCGGCAAGCCTTGCCTGCACCGTGAGCAGCGACGCAACTCCAGCTCTTCGTTCACTCAGGGAGCCCCCGACTTCACCTTCGAATCAAAGGTGAAATCACTCGCCACCCTTCTGAACGAAGGACCTCACGAAGTCCTCGGCGTTCTCCTCGAGGACATCGTCAATTTCGTCAAGAACCGAGTCGACGTCGTCGCTCAGCTTTTCCTGGCGTTCCTTGAGGTCGTCGGTCGCCTGCGCGTCCTGTGTCTGCTCCTCGGCCTCCTCGGTGGAACGCGTCGCCTTCTGCTGTCCGCCGCCGGTGTCCTTGGTCGCCATAACCCTCACCCCGCTCGGTTCGACGTTCTTGATCAGACCCTACAAGCAGGGTCCGACATCGGCCCCGCAGTTGCCACAACGTACGGGGACCACCTCGATGATTCCCGTAACGCCGGGTATTCCACCCTGTCCGGCCCGTGCCGTCCGGGCGGAAGCTCAGTTGCCCGAAAGGACCCTGACCAGGTCCTCCGCCGTGCGGCAGCGGTCCAGGAGCTCCTTGACGTGATTACGCGTTCCGCGAAGCGGCTCCAGGGTTGGGACGCGCTGGAGCGAGTCCCGGCCGGGCAGATCGAAGATCACCGAGTCCCAGGAGGCCGCGGCCACGTCGTCCGCGTACTGCTCCAGGCAGCGCCCGCGGAAGTAGGCACGGGTGTCCTCGGGCGGCGTCGTACGGGCTCGCTCGACCTCGCTCTCGTCCAGCAGGCGCTTGATCTTGCCCCGGGCCGCGAGACGGTTGTACAGGCCCTTCTCGGACCGTACGTCGGCGTACTGGAGGTCGATCAGGTGCAGCCGGGCGGCGTCCCAGTCGAGGCCGTCACGGCGCCGGTAGCCCTCCATGAGTTCCCGCTTGGCGACCCAGTCGAGCTCTCCGGAGAGGCTCATCGGGTCGTTCTCCAGGCGGTTCAGGGTGTCCTCCCAGCGCAGGAGGACGTCCTTGGTCTGTTCGTCGGCGTCCGCCCCGAAGCGCTCCTCCACGTACTTGCGGGAGAGCTCGAAGTACTCCATCTGCAGCTGCACCGCGGTGAGTGTGCGGCCGCTGCGGAGCGTGACCAGCCGCTTGAGGGTGGGGTCGTGGGAGACCTGGTGGAGGGTGCGCACGGGCTGGTCCACGGCCAGGTCGACGGCGATGAAGCCGTCCTCGATCATGGAGAGGACGAGGGCTGTCGTGCCGAGCTTGAGGTAGGTCGAGATCTCGGAGAGGTTGGCGTCTCCGATGATCACGTGCAGCCGGCGGTACTTCTCGGCGTCGGCGTGCGGTTCGTCGCGGGTGTTGATGATGGGGCGCTTGAGGGTGGTCTCGAGGCCCACCTCGACCTCGAAGTAGTCGGCGCGCTGGCTGAGCTGGAAGCCGTGCTCGTGCCCGTCCTGGCCGATACCGACGCGGCCCGCTCCGGTGACGACCTGGCGAGAGACGAAGAACGGCGTCAGATGCCGCACGATGTCCGAGAAGGGGGTCTCCCGCTTCATCAGATAGTTCTCGTGCGTGCCGTAGGAGGCGCCCTTGTTGTCGGTGTTGTTCTTGTAGAGGTGGATCGGCTGGGCGCCCGGGAGCTGGGCGGCTCGTTCCGCGGCCTCCGCCATGATGCGCTCGCCGGCCTTGTCCCACAGGACGGCGTCCCGCGGGTTGGTGACTTCGGGGGAGCTGTATTCCGGGTGTGCGTGGTCGACGTACAGCCGCGCACCGTTGGTGAGGATGACATTGGCCAGGCCGATGTCCTCGTCGGTGAGCTGGCTGGCGTCGGCGGTCTCCCGGGCGAGGTCGAAGCCTCGCGCGTCCCGCAGCGGGTTCTCCTCCTCGAAGTCCCAGCGGGCGCGGCGCGCCCGGTGCATCGCCGCCGCGTAGGCGTTGACGATCTGGGACGAGGTGAGCATGGCATTGGCGTTGGGGTGACCGGGGACGGAGATCCCGTACTCCGTCTCGATGCCCATTACTCGCCGTACGGTCATGCGGCCCTCCTTGCCCGGCGGCGCCCCCGGTCGGGGGCGCTGCTCAAGTACCGCTGGCGCTCCGGTGCGTGTGCGGTGCCCGTCCCCGCACTGCGCGACTCGGCGGTACGAATGAGCCTAGAGCGCCTTTGCACTGGTGGGGAGATCATTTGCGTCATTGCTGTGTTACGGCCGTGACCGGAAAAGCAGGAGGCTGCGGATGCCCCGTGAAGGGCACCCGCAGCCGCCCTGTCTTTTACAGGTACTGACCGGTGTTGGCCACCGTGTCGATGGAGCGTCCGGTGTCCGCGCCCTGCTTTCCGGTGATGAGCGTACGGATATAGACGATCCGTTCGCCCTTCTTTCCGGAGATGCGGGCCCAGTCGTCGGGGTTGGTGGTGTTCGGGAGGTCCTCGTTCTCCTTGAACTCGTCCACGCATGCCTGGAGGAGGTGGGAGACCCGGAGGCCCTTCTGGCTGTGTTCCAGGAAGTCCTTGATGGCCATCTTCTTGGCACGGCCCACGATGTTCTCGATCATGGCGCCGGAATTGAAGTCCTTGAAGTAGAGGACTTCCTTGTCACCGTTGGCGTAGGTGACCTCCAGGAAGCGGTTCTCCTCCGATTCGGCGTACATCTGCTCCACGGCTGTCTGGATCATGCCGTGGACGGTTGCCGCCCTGTCGCCGCCGTGCTCTCCGACGTCCTCGGAGTGCAGGGGGAGACGTTCGGTGAGGTACTTCTGGAAGATGTCCTTGGCCGCTTCGGCGTCCGGGCGTTCGATCTTGATCTTCACGTCGAGCCGGCCGGGCCGCAGGATGGCGGGGTCGATCATGTCCTCGCGGTTGGAGGCGCCGATCACCACCACGTTCTGCAGGCCCTCCACGCCGTCGATCTCGGCGAGGAGCTGCGGGACGATGGTGTTCTCCACGTCCGAGCTCACGCCGGATCCGCGGGTGCGGAAGAGGGACTCCATCTCGTCGAAGAAGACGATGACGGGGGTGCCCTCGCTGGCCTTCTCCCGTGCGCGCTGGAAGATGAGCCGGATCTGCCGCTCGGTCTCACCGACGTACTTGTTCAGGAGCTCGGGGCCCTTGATGTTGAGGAAGAAGCTCTTGCCGGTGGCCTGTCCGGTCACTTCGGCGACCTTCTTGGCCAGCGAGTTGGCCACGGCCTTGGCGATGAGCGTCTTTCCGCATCCGGGGGGTCCGTAGAGCAGGACGCCCTTGGGCGGCCGCAGTTCGTGTTCCTTGAAGAGGTCGGGGTAGAGGTAGGGGAGCTCGACCGCGTCGCGGATCATCTCGATCTGGCCGCCCAGACCGCCGATCTGCTCGTAGCCGATGTCCGGGACCTCTTCGAGGACGAGTTCCTCGACCTCGCTCTTCGGAACGATCTCGTAGACATAGCCGGAACGGGGTTCGAGGAGCAGGGCGTCCCCGGGACGGATATTGACGTCCAGGAGCGGCTCGGCGAGCCGTACCACCCGTTCCTCGTCGGTGTGCCCCTGGACGAGGGCGCGCTCGCCGTCCTCCAGGATCTCCTTGAGGGTGACGATCTCGCCCAAGCTCTCGTACTCCATGGCCTCGACCACGTTGAGAGCTTCGTTGAGCATCACCTCCTGGCCGCGCCTGAGCTCGTCGAGCTCGACGCTGGGGCTGACGTTCACCCGGAGCTTGCGGCCCCCGGTGAAGATGTCGGCCGTGCCGTCCTCGTTCGCCGTGAGGAAGACACCGAAGCCGGCCGGCGGCTGCGCGAGCCGGTCGACCTCCTCCTTGAGGGCCACGATCTGGTCGCGGGCCTCACGGAGTGTGTTCGCCAGTCGTTCGTTCTGTGCGGACACGCCTGCCAGGTTGGTCTGCAACTCGACGATCCGCTCTTCGAGAATCCTCGTGTGTCGCGGAGAGTCGGCGAGCTTGCGTCGCAGGACGGCGATCTCCTGCTCAAGGTAGGCAATCTGCCCGGCGGGGTCATCGGACCCTCGTCCCGGGCGGATGCCGCGGTTCATGTCGTCGTCGTGGGCTGCCACGGTCCTCACCTCCTCCAAGGGGAGCTGGACGCTTCCAGACCCTACCTGGGTGGGTGTCGATTGAAACCCCTAGATCACAAAGACTGTCGGGGTGTGTCCGATCTTCACCCTTGCGCTCTCCCTCACGCCAGGGGAATACCCACCGAACATGCCCGGGAAGCGGGCGGAGGTAGGGTCGAAGTGTTCAACACCCGTCAGAGCTGGCCCGATTCCCCAGTCTTCGGTTCGCTCGACGCAGAAAACGGCAGGAGAAATGACCGTGCAGCAGGAGGCCGCAGTCGACAGCGAGGCGCTTGAGGTCTGGATCGACCAGGATCTCTGTACCGGCGACGGGATCTGTGTCCAGTACGCGCCCGAGGTCTTTGAGCTGGACATTGACGGCCTGGCCTATGTGAAGACCGACGAGGACGAGCTCCTGCAGGCCGTGGGGGCCACAACGCCCGTACCCCTGCCGCTTCTGCGCGATGTGGTGGACTCGGCGAAGGAGTGTCCGGGCGACTGCATTCATGTGCGTCGCGTTTCGGACAAGGTCGAAGTCTTCGGACCTGACGCGGAGTGACCTCGCGGGCACCCCGCGTCGTCATGTGACCGGTTCCTCGCACCCTCCGCGCCGCGGAGGGTGTCGTCTTTTGTCCGGGTCTTGCGCCGGGGGCGCGCTCAGGCGCCGCGCGCTTCGGACGGTGTGGAACGGATGAACGCGCCGTTCTTCCACTGCCACTTGGCGTTCTCCCTCAGGTCCGGGCAGCAACTCGGTACGTCGGCCGAGGAGTAGCCGAGGAGCGTGGCGGTGACGGCTCCGTCGCGCACCGCGAAGTCCGTGACGCTGAGACGGTCCTTGGGATCGATCAGGGTCGCGACGACCCTGGGTTCCTTGGCTCCCTCGGCCTGGGTGAGGACGTAGACACCGCTGGGCGGGGTGCCGGAGCCGGCGTCGCAGCGGACGACGGCGACGGTCTCCGGGCGGCCGTCGCCGTCCAGGTCTCCTGAGGCCTTCTTCTCGACGAGGGCCTTGACGGGGCCGCAGACGATCGGGAAGTCGACGCCGGTGGGGTCGGGGGCGGTCGCAGAGGCCGCCGCCGGCTTGGGGTCGGCGCCGGGCTGGGCCGCCCTCGCCGGATCCGGCTGGACGAGGGAGGACAGGGCCACGACTCCGGCGATGGCGGTGGCCGTGGCGACCCACTGGATGGGGCTGGCCTGCGTATGTGCCAGTTCCGGGACAACGGATTGCTGCACTAGGGGTGTCTCCCGCGAGGGCTGTGCCGGTGGGGTGGGTGTCCCGCATGGTGCCACACGTCACAGCCTGGTGGAACGGCGGGGTCCGGACTTGTGAAGAGTTCCGGCGCGGTTTCTTGCAGGGCCGCAGCACAGCCCCGGCACAGCCCCGGCACAGCCCCGGCCGGCCTCCGGAAGTCCCACGGCGCAGCCCCGGCCGGGCTTCCGAAACTCTCACGGCGCAGCCCCGGCCGGACCTCCGGAAACCCACGGCACAGCCCCTGCCGGCCTCCGGAAACCCCATGACACGGCCCCGGCCGGACCTCCGCAAGTCCCACGGCGCAGCCCCGGCCAGGCCTCCGGACGTCCCATGGCACAGCCCCGGCCGGCCTCCGAAAGTCCCACGGCAGAGCCCTCGCTGGGCCTCCGGAACCCCACGGCACAGCCCCGTGCGGAGCGGCGGCGGGCCGGGGCGACCCCGGCCGGAGCCCGCCGCGGGGCGGCCCGGTGGACCGGGACCCAGCGGCCGCAGGCATGCCCCGCGAGGCCGGACCAAGACGCCGCGGGCCCAGCCCGGCAACCCCCGAACCGAACCACGTCGGCCCACTCCGCGACCCGCACCGGGCCGCCGCGGACCCGCCCCGCGAGGCCGCGGCGAGCCGCCGCAGGCCCGCACCCGCGGGAGGGCCGGGCCTCGCTCAGGACCTCCGCCAAGCGGCCGGAAGCACCCGCCCGGCAACTCGGGCCGAGTCACCGGGCGGGTGTCCTCGGGGCTCGGGGCTTCCGCGGTTCGGACAAGGGTTTCTGGTGGTGCGTCAACGGAACAGCACTGTGGCGGGGGGTCGGGGAGTGTGAGTGGTTATCGCAGCACGCGGGGGGGGGTTGGGGGGAGTGGAAACCCCCGCCCCCCCCCCGGGCGGGGGGGGCCCCATCGCTCGTTTCCGGGGCGGCCCCGCACACCCCGCGCCCCCCATCGCGTCGCTCTGACGATTACACTGAGCCGCGTGCCTCCTCTGAACTTCCGGTCCCTTTACCAGCACGGCTTCGCGCGCGTCGCCGCCTGCACGGGTCACACCGTCATCGCGGACCCGCACGCCAACGCCGACGCCGTCCTGCGCCAGGCGCGCGCGTGCGCCGACGAGGGCGTCGCCGTCGCCGTCTTCCCCGAGTTGGGCCTGTGCGGCTACTCGATCGAGGACCTGCTGCTGCAGGACGCGCTGCTCGACCAGGTCGAGGAGGCGCTCCAAGCGGTGGTGACGGGCTCGGCGCAGCTCCTGCCGGTCCTGGTCGTCGGCGCCCCGCTGCGCCATCGCAACCGGGTCTACAACTGCGCGGTGGTCGTGCACCGCGGCCGGGTCCTCGGTGTCGTGCCCAAGTCGTACCCGCCGAACTACCGGGAGTTCTACGAGCGCCGGCAGATCGCCGCGGGCGACGACGAGCGCGGCGGCACGATCCGGGTCGGCGGCGAGTCCGTGCCGTTCGGGGTGGACCTGCTGTTCGCCGCCGAGGACGTACCGGGTCTGGTGCTGCACACGGAGATCTGCGAGGACATGTGGGTGCCGGTGCCGCCGAGCGCCGAGGCGGCCCTGGCGGGCGCCACCGTCCTCGCCAACCTCTCCGGCAGCCCGATCACCGTCGGCCGGGCCGAGGACCGCAAGCTGATGTGCCGTTCGGCGTCCTCACGCTGCATCGCCGCGTACGTCTACGCGGCGGCCGGACTGGGCGAGTCGACCACCGACCTGTCCTGGGACGGCCAGACGATGATCTACGAGAACGGGACGCTGCTGGCCGAGTCCGACCGCTTCCCGCTCGACGACCAGTTCGCCGTGGCGGACGTCGACCTCGACCTGCTGCGCCAGGAGCGGCTGCGGACCGGCAGTTTCGACGACAACCGGCGCACCCACACCACCCGCACCGCCGATTTCCGGACCCTGTCGTTCCGGCTCGACCCGCCGTCCGGTGATCTGGGCCTGCGGCGCCGCATCGAGCGCTTCCCGTTCGTGCCGGCGGACCCCGACCGGCTGGCCCAGGACTGCTACGAGGCCTACAACATCCAGGTCGCGGGGCTCCAGCAGCGGCTCGCGGCGATCGGTGGCCCGAAGGTGGTCATCGGGGTGTCCGGCGGGCTCGACTCCACGCACGCGCTGATCGTCGCCGCCCGCGCGATGGACCGGGCGGGCCGGCCGCGCAGCGACATCCTCGCCTTCACCCTGCCCGGCTTCGCCACCAGCGACCACACCAAGGGCAACGCGCACGAGCTGATGCGCTCCCTCGGCGTCACCGCGGCCGAGCTGGACATCACGCCGACCGCACGGCTGATGCTTCAGGAGATGGACCACCCCTTCGCCTCCGGTGAGCCCGTGTACGACGTCACCTTCGAGAACGTGCAGGCCGGGCTGCGCACCGACTACCTCTTCCGGCTCGCCAACCAGCGCGACGGCATCGTGCTCGGCACCGGCGACCTCTCGGAACTGGCGCTCGGCTGGTCCACGTACGGCGTCGGCGACCAGATGAGCCACTACAACGTCAACTCGGGTGTCCCGAAGACGCTGATCCAGCATCTGATCCGCTGGGTCATCGGCAGCCACCAGTTCGGCGCGGACACCGACCGGACGCTCGCCGCGATCCTCGACACGGAGATCAGCCCCGAGCTCGTGCCGGGCGAGGAGATGCAGTCCACCGAGTCGAAGATCGGCCCGTACGCCCTGCACGACTTCACCCTCTTCCACGTGCTGCGCTACGGCTTCAGGCCGTCGAAGATCGCCTTCCTCGCCTGGCACGCGTGGCACGACCCGGACAGGGGTGCCTGGCCGCCGGGCTTCCCCGAGGCCGAGCGCGGCGCGTACGACCTGCCCGAGATCCGGCGCTGGCTGGAGGTGTTCTGCCGCCGCTTCTTCGGGTTCGCTCAGTTCAAGCGCTCGGCCATGCCCAACGGGCCGAAGGTCTCGGCCGGTGGTTCGCTCTCGCCGCGCGGCGACTGGCGTGCGCCGTCCGACAGTTCGGCCCGCACCTGGCTCCGCGACCTGGCCCGCTTCGACCTCCCGGAGACCGAAAGCCCTCCGGAGGTCTAGGTCGTGTGCGCCAAGTCACGTCCTGACGCCCCCCCGCCCGCGCCACCTTTCGGGACCCACGCTGGGCG
>NZ_JBHYXD010000125.1:0-23669 GCF_042751995.1 Streptomyces sp. NPDC059371
GGGTGCCCCCCCCCGCCCCATAGGCGGGGGGGGGCCCGCCGTCAGCGGGCGCTCCCGTGGGTGAGGAACGGGGCGAGCCTCGGTCCGCTGCTGCCGCGACTGTAGATGATGTCGCTGATGCTGCTGTACCGGTGGCCGTCGATGTTCACGGGCTCGATGCGCCCGTTGCCGTTCTGCTGCCTGTAGACGATTTCTGACAGGTCTTCCCAGCTGTTCTCCAGGTCGGCTCCGAAACCGCCCAGGTTGTTGTGGAAGCCGCCGGCGTCGTCCGTTTCTCCGCCGGATCCGATAGAATTCGCGATCCGGTTTTCGATCCAGCCGAATCGGGCCGCTTCGGAGGTCGCGCCGATGATGGCGGCGAGTGCAGACCTGGCATTGTTCCAGTTCTGATCGGTGAGCCTCTGGATGGTCTGGATGGCGGTCCAGAATGATGGCCCCGAGAATGCCTGACTGCCGCGGGTCCCGGCGTTGGCGAGATCCTGATAATGCGAGGAGTAGGGCAAGTTGCGGAACAGGTGGACGGCGCCTGGGTACTGGTTTGCGAACCGTGTCGTCAGGTAGCCCGGCGCATCACTGAACCTGTAGTTCTGCCCCACGATGGTGAAACCATCGAGGTAGAGGTTGTCGAGGCGCAGGTAGAGAGAGATGCGATGATTGTTGACCGGATCTCCGTTGTCGACAATCATGACCTCGATGTAGCGCTGAGTCTGCTCCGTGGTTCGCATCAGGCCGGTGCCGATGTCATAACCAGAGAGCACCCGTAGCTGGTTCACCATGGCCCGGTAATTACGCTCTGCCTCCCTGTTGCTTCCGTTACCCAGCCCCGTGATATTCCACGTGATCGGCGACCAGTAATTGCTGGTGGCGGCATGCGCGAGCGGGATGGACCTCACTTGAGTCATGCCGAGCACAGCCACGAGTGAAAGCAGTAACACCATCAGGCGCTTCACGTAACCGCCGGCGGGGAGCCTTGCGCTCATGTACGAATCTCCGTTCTCACAGTCTGCTGTTCCTGACGCGCCACCTTCGCAATCCCCGCTGACGCTTCGCCAACGTTTCGCTGGCGACGATCCTTTCGCGGTGGTCCGCCGGTTCATCCAGCGGACCGTCTCGGCTGGTTGGGCGGGTCGTGGACCAGCAGCGGGTGCCGGCTACTCCCGGGCAGGCGCTTGCCCCTCGCCCTGCCGGTGGAGCGGTGTGCCCTGTGCCGTCGGAAACCCATCGCTGCAGCTCACGCCGCATATCTGTATTCGTTGATCAAGCCGCCTAACACTCGAGTACACGGGAGTCGCTGACCGGTTGCAGTCGTGGTGGGCCTTGGGTGTTCCTGGCCGAGCGCAGGAAGCTGCCCTCGCGCCTGGTGTGGGCGATGACCGTGGTCGTGCCGGGCGTAGGCATCGAGGACTTGCCGGGCATGGGGGCGTTCCAGATCAGCAGGTGGTCAAGGACCTCACGCCGCAGGGTGCCGATGACCTGTTCACCGTGCGCGTCCATTCCAGGAGCCTGCGGCGCGGTTCTCATGACCTCGATGCCCTCGGCCGCGACGACCGCGTCGAAGGACTCGGTGTACTTCCCATCCCGGTCACGGAGCAAGACACGCAACGACGCAGCCCGCGCACCGCGTTCGACGGCGAGGTTCCTCGCCCAGGGCGGCGCCGTTCAGTCGGTCTGGCCGGGGTGGTGGCATTTCCTGAGGCCGGGCGGGCTGTGATGTCCGCGGATCGGGCCGGAACGTAGGCAGGCACGGCCTCCGGGTGATCATGAGGTGTCGAGTCCCTGATCACCGCAACGGAAGACCGTGCCTGCGCACTCATCATCGCCCATCCCCGCGGGTCTGGGCCAACTCACCGATGCTGTCCCGCTCTTACCCGCCGAGCACCCCGACCTGCTGGACTGTCTCGCAGCGGTGCCCGATCCGCGCCGGGCCAAGGGCCGCCGCCACCCACTCGCCTTCGTGCTGGCACTGGCCGCCTGCGCGGTCCTGGCCGGCGCCAAGTCCCTGGCCGCGATCGCAGAGTGGGCCGCGGACGCGCCGACCACCGCACTCACCGCCCTCGGCGCCCCGAGCCGTGAACCCACCGGACCGACCGCCCCGGCCGAGGCCACCGTGCGCCGCATCCTGCAGCGCATCTACGGCGACGCGCTCGACGATGCGATCGGCGCCTGGCTCGCCGTCCGCGACCCGCAATCCGCGCAGGACGGAGGCGCCGCCGAGATCGCGCAGCACGTGCGCTGGCACTGGGGCATCGAAAACAAGATCCACCACGTGCGCGACACTGCCTGGGCCGAGGACACTTCCCACGTCCACACGGGCACCGCCCCCAGGGCCATGGCCAGTCTCCGCAACCTCGCCATCGGAGCCCTCCGACTCACCGGGCACACCGGCATCGCCGCCGCTCTCCGCCATCACGCACGCGACGCCACCCGACCCCTGACCACCCTCGGCATCACGCGACCAATCCGGACGAACTCACTGAACGACGCCGCCCTGGCTGACGCCCTGACTGTGGAAAGGGTCCGTTGACCTGCAAGGGTGCGTTTGTTGAGGACGTATCGGGCAGAAGGCCAAGGCATTTTTGTGGTGACCGAGCGTACAGGTTGGGACCGGCGGCCGGCGGTGCGGGCCCACGGCAAGGGACTGGTCGGACACGCCGGGGAGGCACTGCTGCGGCGGTGTGCGGCCCGGGTCGGGCTGGCCGAGGCGTTGGTGAGGGCGTTGCCGGTGGGCGGGCCTGGCCAGCGGAACCGGTCCGCGCTGCTTGTGCAGCTCGCGGTGTCGATCACGCTGGGGCGACGAACCTGCTGGAGGCCGAGCGGCTCCAGCTCCGTCACCGGCCGTCGTTCGGTCCGCCCGCCTTCGAACTCCACCGCCCGCCGGACCCTGGCCGCACTCGACGAGACGACGCTGGGGCAGGTGGCTAAGGCCCGCCGTCGGGCGCGCCGGCATGTGTGGTCCCGGCTGCACCTGCGGCCCGGGAACTTTCCCTGACTGACGGTTGCCGGGCCGGCGTCTGACGGGCTGGATCGTCATCGACCTCGACGCCACGATCATCACCGCCGCCTCGAAGAAGGAGCTCGCGGCGGTCACGTTTCAGAAGACCTTCGGGTTCCATCCGCTGGCGGCCTGGTGCCTGGTGCGCGAACACCGGAGAGTCCCTGGCCATGGAGCTGCGGCCGGGCAATGCCGGCGCGAACACGGTCGCCGATCACGGCCGGGTCCTGGCGTCCGCACGGGAACAGATACCTGACTCCTCCCACGCCAAAATCCTCGTCCGGGTCGACGGCGCGGGTGCCACCCACGGCCTGCTGAAGCACCTCGAAGCCCTCAACACCGCACGTCGGAAGGTGCGTTACACGGTGGGCTGGAAGATGACCGGCCTGAACATCCACGAGGGATGGCCGCAGGGGATGCGGCTGATCGTCCGCCGGGTGCAGACCTCGAGGCGGCAGTTCGCGAAGCTGACCGCCTCCTCGCCCTCCACGACGTCGATCACCTCGCCGCAGCCGAGCCGGACACCATGCGCTTTCGGCTCTACCACCTGCCCGCCCACCTGACGAAACACGCCCGCGGCCGATGGCTGCGATCGAGTCCGCCTGGCCCTGGGCCACCGCGTTCACCACCGCCTGGACCCGCCTTTCCGATCTCTCGGCTGCCACCTGGCTGCGCCAAAATACCGCCCCGACGAAAACCAGGAAGGAGGACGACCAGCAGCGCCCCGGGCCCGTGGAACCCGGCGCACCCGCAGCGTCACGCGAAGACCCGCCCTCGAAGGACAGAGATCATTACGGGCGCACCGTCGATCGGGCCGAGTTCACGCCACTCGTGAAGAATCGAGGTCAGCTGTGGATTAATAGCTACGACCGCGAGGTGAGGGTTTAACGCCCCGTGCGGAGAGTGTTTTTACCGCAGAGAGTAGAATGGAATCTTGTAACGCACGCCGGCCAGTATGGCATGCTACTGTCGATCTCAGTTGCAGTCTTGGTTCCCAAATCTCAGGCGCCTCCAACGGCACTTTCAGCCGGTGGAAGCGTTTTTGTATTTCCGGTCATTCCGGGAGGGTGTCATCGCGGCGACCCGGTATCCGCGCATTGCGGGTCCGGCGTACTGCCCCAAAGGAGATATGGCATGGCATCTGGCACCGTGAAGTGGTTCAACGCGGCGAAGGGTTTCGGATTCATCGAGCAGGACGGCGGAGGCGCCGACGTGTTCGCCCACTTCTCGAACATCGCCTCCCAGGGCTTCCGTGAATTGCTCGAAGGCCAGAAGGTCACCTTCGACATCGTGCCGAGCCAGAAGGGCCCGACGGCGGAGAACATCGTTCCCGTCTGACGTCGACGCGCACTCTGCAGCGGGGGCTCGCACCTCTCGGGGTGTGCGCACCCCGCTGCGGGCATTTGCCGCGTCCTTGGATAATGCCTGCGGGCGACGGGTCTCCGAAGCTGCACCCGTCTGAAGCCCTGGATTTCACGTCCACATGACGCCACTTTTTTCATCGCCTGCATACGTACCAGATTCACTGCAGGCCGGATTTCCTTTCGCATTCCGTTCGGCTCGTTCTTGTGGTTCCCGCACTGCTCTTGCGTAGCGGGAATTCCTTGATGCGCGCCTATCAAGGAAGGTTCAGAATGAACACTGCACATACGGACGACCACTCCTCCCGCAGCCAGACCGGCGCCTCCGCTTTTAGCTCCGGCGCCGGTTCGGGCCGGGGCAGTCGCTTCGGCTCGCTCACCCCGAGTAATGGGAAACTGGCGGGCATGGATATTCGTCGCAGGAACAACGTCACCGTCACCGGCCGTGCGGACGGGCCGGTGCTCCTGCTGGCGCACGGGTTCGGCTGTGACCAGAACATGTGGCGTCTGGTGGTCCCCATGCTGGCAGTGGACTTCCGGGTGGTGCTGTTCGACTACGTGGGCTCCGGCCGCTCGGACCCTTCTGCCTGGAGCGAGCAGCGCTACAGCTCGTTGGAGGGCTACGCCTCGGATGCGCTGGAAGTCTGCGAGGAGCTGGACCTGCGGGATGTGATCTTCGTGGGGCATTCGGTCAGTGCCATGGTCGGGGTGCTCGCGGCGGCCAGGGCGCCGCAACGGTTCTCCCGTCTGGTGATGGTGGCTCCCTCGCCCCGCTACATCGACGAGGACGGGTACCGGGGCGGTTTCAGCGCGGACGACATCGATGAGCTGCTGGAGTCACTGGAGTCGAACTATCTGGGCTGGTCCGCCGCGATGGCACCGGTGATCATGGGGAACGCGGGCCGGCCGGAGCTCGGCCAGGAGCTGACCACCTCGTTCTGTGCGACCGACCCGGACATGGCCCGGGTCTTCGCGCGCACGACGTTCCTGTCCGACAGCCGCGCCGATCTCAAGACGGTCGCGGTGCCGACGCTGGTGCTGGAGTGCAGGCAGGACGTGATCGCCCCCCGCGAGGTCGGGGCCTTCGTCAACGACGCGATCCCGGGCAGCCGTCTGGTCACGCTGGAGGCGACGGGGCACTGTCCGCAATTGAGCGCACCGCAGGCCACTGCGGCGGCGATCGCCGACTTCATAGGAGTGGCCCGCTGATGTGCCGCAGCGATCAACATTTGGACGAGGAACAAGACATGGAAGCCGCCGACGCGGCCTTCACTGCTCTGCTGGAGGACAGCACAGAGGAGCTGTACGAGCAGGCGCCCTGTGGCTACATGTCAACGCTGATGGACGGCACCATCGCGAAGATCAACACTACGTTGCTGGACTGGCTTGGCCTGTCCCGGGCTCAGGTGGTGGGCCGGATGCGGTTCGCCGATCTGCTCACGGTGGGCGGGAAGCTCTACCACGAGACGCACTTCGCCCCGTCGTTGCAGATGAAGGGCGAGGTCAGCGGCATCGCCCTGGACATCAAAGCCGCCGGAAAGCAGCGGATGCCGGTGCTGGTCACATCGAAGGTGAAGACCAGCGATGACGGTGAGCCGCTGCTGATCCGCATCACCGTCTTCGACGCCCGCGACCGCCGCGCCTACGAGACCGAGCTGCTGCGCGGACGTCAGGCGGCCGAAGAAGCGCGCCGACAGGCGGAGGCCGACCGCGAACGACTCCAGGAAGCCCTCGCCGTCCTCCAGCAGAGCCTGCTGCCCGCCGAACTGCCCACGGTTCCGGGCCTGGAAGCCGGCTCCCACTACCACACCGCCTCTCCGGATCTTCTCGGCGGAGACTTCTACGACCTGTTCCCCCTTGACGCGGACCGGTGGGCGTTCTTCCTGGGCGACGTGTGTGGCAAAGGCCCCCAGGCCGCCGCGGTCACTTCACTGACCCGCTATACACTGCGGGCCGCCGCCCTGCACGACCCGGACCCCGTCACCGTGCTGAGCACCCTGAACACCGTGCTGCACGAGCGGTACACCAGCGGCGACACCCGCTACTGCACCGCCATATTCGGCGTCCTCAACCCCGCCGACGACCACGTCAGCGTGCACTTGGCCTCCGGCGGCCACCCCTCCGCACTGGTCCAACGCGCCGACGGCACCGCGCATTACCTGCCCACCCCCGGCGGCATGCTCATCGGCGTTCTGCCCCAGGCACAGTTCACACCTGCCCGGACCCAGCTGTCGCCCGGCGACACCCTGCTGCTCTACACCGACGGCCTGACCGAAGCCCGTACCGGGCCCGATCGTGAGCTCTACGGCGATGACGCCCTGCGCGCCTTCACCGCCGAACAGCCCGCCACGGGGCCCCAGGCCCTTATAGCCGCCCTGACCGGGCTCCTCGCCGGCTTCGGCGACGGACTCGACGACGACACAGCGCTGCTTGCCCTCGGCGTGCCCGCCCCGCTTCCCACCTCGCGAGTGAAGACCTGTGAAAACCTGATTTGAGCCCGCTGACGATCACTGCCCGAGACGCGGCCACCGGTCCCGTACTGGAGATCACCGGTGACCTCGACCATGCGACGGCACCCGAACTCCGCCAGGCCGTGGACCGCCTCACCCTCGCCAGTGGACAACTGCTGGTCCTGGATCTGGCCGGCCTGGAATTCTGCGACTCCAGCGGCATCACCGCATTGCTGGCGACACGCAACCTGGCTACGGAACAGAGCGGCGACATGGTCCTGGCCGCAGTCCCCGCCAACACCGCCCGGATCCTGCGTATCGCCGGCTTGGACCGGGTCTTCACCCTCCATCCCGACACATCAACAGCCACCAACCCCAGTTCCACAGCCCGCTGATCACCAGGACCGCGCCACCAGGGACTGAATCGCGCCCGCAAGAATGGAGCAATCCCCCTCTTGCGGGGCCGTTTCGGTCCGGGGCTGCTGTCCACCACGTATCGGCCCGATCACCGCCCATTGCGGAGACCTCTCCGCGCATTGTGCGAAAGTCCGGGTCCATGACGGCCCCTTAAGAACCTCCCGCCGCACATGAGTTCGAAGCCGATCTCGTCGAGCGCCATCCGTGCCCGAAGTGCAAGGCATCCCTTGGCTCGTCGTGCCGCTCGCGCAGCGGGGCAGTCACGAGCGCCTACCACACCGGCCGCTTCACCAAGGCGCCGAAGCTGGCGAAGGAACTGCGGGCGCCAACCCCGGCCAACCGGGGACCGGGGCAACCATGGCGGCCCGGCAAGCCGGTGCCCGCGGCCGTGGACCCCAGCCTGCCGAGCGCGGACATCCGCAGCGGCTATGCCCGTTGCTCGCACCTCAGCCAGGAGCTCGACTCGCAGCTGGACGCGCTCGCCAGGCACGGCATCGGCAGAGACAAGATCTTCAGCGAGAAGATCAGCACCCGGATCAAGGTCCGCCCTCAGTTCGAGGAGGCGCTGAAGACCGCCCGGGAGATCAAAGCGCACGCCCCGCACTGCCGGGTCATCCTCACGGTGTTCGAGATGAAGAGGCTGGGACGCGACGCGGCAGAGCTCACCGCCCTCGCGGACCATCTGACCGAGCACGGCCTGGTGCTGGAGATGCTTGCAGGGCCGCTGCCCGGCATCTACGACCCCAACGGCCCCGGCAAGCTGCTGTTCGGCTTCTTCGCCGCGATGGCCGAGACGGAGCGGGAGAACATCCGGGAGTCGACCTTGGAGGGGCTGGAGACCGCGGCCCGCAAGGGCAAGTACGGCGGTCGGCCCCCGGTCGTCACCGACGACATGCTGCACACCGTGCTGCGCAAGTCACTCGGCGAGTCCGTCGAGCAGATCCAACCCGCCCTGATCATCCCCACCGGCAAGCGCAAGGGCCAGAACCCGTCCGTCGCCAGCATCTACCGCGCCCTCGCCGAGCACGAGAAGGCCCAGGCGTACCCCGAGGCCGTCGAGACGGCACACGCCGACTTCGCCGCCTTTCAGCAGCGCGACCGCAGCCCTGTGTAGTTACTCAGAGCTACACACCACCTGGCCATAGCTATACGAGAACAGGGCCTGGTCACCAGTTCTTGGCAGTCTCTGCCCCGACCGTGCCAAGAACACCCTTGCCCAGAACCGTTCAGAGGCTCAGATCATCGTGTCAGAGCAGCGGGAACGACCAGAAGGCAGCCGGGGTCAGGGCCTGGCCCGTGTCCTGTCGCGCGCGGGCGCGTGCTGAGGTGCGTGCTGCAGTGTGCCTGTCGTTTGAACGGCAGGGATGAGAAACCGGTTTGGCTACGCGACGGCGGTGCTGAGGAGGAGGTCGGCGGTGATGCGCTTGCCAACGGGCGTCTGCTCCACGGTGACGGTGCGGGCGAGGGCTGTGACGATCTCCAGGCCGTGCTGGCCGATGCGTTCGGGATCCGGGGCCTTGGCGGCTGGCAGGACGGGGTTGCTGTCCCAGAGTTCGACCCGCAGGACGGGGCCGGTAATCCGCAGGTGCAGAAGAGCCGGTCCGGGGGCGTACTTGCGGGCGTTCGTGACGAGTTCGCTGACGATCAGCTGGGCGATCTCCACCGCGGCGCTTGCCACCGGGATGCCGTAGTCGTCGCGTACCTTCGTCAGGAAGGCGGCTGCGAGGTGGCGGGCTTGGGCGATGCGGGAGGCATCGCTGTCCAAGGCGAGCGAGGCTTCCAGCGGTGAGGCAGCGTCGGGCCGTTCACCGTCGCCGATCCTAGGTGGTTCGTCCATTTCCGCCCGCTTCCGTCGCCCTGCCGGTTACCCCTACAGGTACTGCGTATGCCAGGTCGGCACGTTACTTGTGGCACGGCCACGTGGATGCAGCGCCCGTAGGATGTGGTGCTTCGGGGGTTCCGTATGGAGGCGCTGGCCTGCTACCGCAGAGGATTTTGAGAACACGTGGCAGACATGCATGAGACAGCTGAACAGTCCGGCCGCTTGTCGATCAACCGGAGCATCACCGCGGACATCCGTGTCCTGGTTCTGAGCGGGGAGATCGACGCAGACAACGTCGGCCTCCTGGCCGAGGCCCTTCAGATAGACGGCAACTGCCCGGTCCTGGTCCTCGACTTCAGTGCGGTCACTTTCATGGATTCCAGCGCCATCAGCGTCCTGGTCGCCGCGCGCCGCGATGCCACATCGACCGGCGGCTGGATCCGGATGGCGGCCCTAACAGCGCCGGTGCAGCGAGTCGTCGAAATCGTCGGCCTCGACACGATCATCCCTTGCTACCCCACGCTCTCCCAGGCCCTCCTTCCTTGAGCTGGGGGCATCGTGCACCGACAGGGCACGGAGCGACTGCTGTCCGTGTTTCCGTGCCGATGCCCCCAGGCAGGCATGACGGTGGCGCAATACACCCGAAAGTCGCCCCGCGTCGTGCGAGGGAGCGTTGAAGGCGTCGGGCGGAAGAGACGGCGAGCGCCTGGGCTGAGGCTGGGGTGGACGGTGAACAGGTCAGTCGTGCCGGTAGGTCCAGGCGCCGCTGGAACGAAGCTCGCCGGGACCATTACCACCCTGCCGGATCTTCCCACCACTGCGACGAACGCACCCGCGGCTATCCACGCCGCACTCGGGCACAGTGACCTGGCCCAGCTTGATGGCCCCCTGTCCGAGGCAGGTCCTCACCCGCGCCTGGCTCATCCCGACCTCGCGGACCGTGTCACCGACATCGGCCGCCACACCCACGGGGTGCGCGAGAACGAGCACCGTCGGAGTTCCAACGGGCCGTGACAAGAGTTGCGGGAATCGACAGGTCGGGCGGCATCGCATGTTCGACTGCGCGACGCCGACTGGCACCCAGGACTGACTGGCGAGGTAGCCGTGCGGTCGCAGGTAGCGGATCACCGAGGCACTCTTGAAGGGTTCGCCAGTGGCGTCGAATCCGGCGCGTCAGAGGCGAACGCACCATCACTGGTGACGTGAGCGTCGCCTTCGCGGCCAAAGGGATGTGGCGCCAAGCGCCAGGGTACAGGGCCTGCGCAGCCAGGTCCGAGCCGTGCGCCGCCAGCTACAGGACCAGCCGTGTTGTGGGTTTTGAGCATGAGCTTACGGATACTCAGACGCCTACGGGCGCCCACGACGCCGCAACGATGTATGCAGGAGGTCCGTGTGACTGACCACGTCCGTCCCCCGGAGCGGCGTGCTGCGGACCTGTTCGCCGACTTCGTCGAGCGTGACGCCCCTGGTGTGCCGCTGCCGGGCCGGTCGACGGCGCGCCGTCTTGCCGCTCTCACCGCTCTGGGACGGTGGGACCTGTCCCTGGCACGGCTCGCCGAGGGGCACCTGGACGCCGCGGCCATCCTGCACGAACTAGACCACCCCCTGCCCGCCGCAGGGGAGCGGTGGGGAGTCTGGGCCGCGCGCCCACCGGGCCCTGGCGTGCACGCGACACGCGCGGACCAGGGATGGAGGGTCACCGGCGTCAAGCCCTACTGCTCCGGTGCCCGCACCTGTACCCATGCGCTGGTGACCGCAGACGCCGATGACGGCTACCGTTTGTTCGCCGTCGCACTCGAGCACCCGGGCGCGGCGCCGATGGAGGGGACGTGGCCGGCGATCGGGATGGCCGGCAGCGACAGCCTGGACATGTCGTTCACGGACGTGCCCGCGCGAGCCGTCGGTGGGGTGGAGGGCTATCTGACGCGGCCCGGTTTCCAGCACGGGGGAATCGGCGTGGCGGCATGCTGGCTCGGCGGGGCCCACGCCGTTGCTGCGCCGCTGTACGAGCGAGCTGTGGCGGGGCGGTTGAACGAGCACGCGGCAGCTCACCTTGGGGCGGTCGACCTTCTGTTGCACACGGCCGACACCATGCTGCACCAGGCGGGTCAGGACATCGACGCCGACCCCCTCGACAAACGCGGGGAAGCACGGGTGCGCAGTCTGCGCGTGCGGGCCCTGGCCGAAAAAGTGTGCATCGAGGTCGTGGACCATGTAGGGCGTGCCACGGGTGCCGGGCCTTTGTGCCACGACGAACGGCACGCCCGCGCGGTGGCAGATTTGACGGTCTACGTGCGCCAGCACCATGCCGAGGCGAGTCTGGCCGAACTCGGCCGCCTGGCCGCCCCCGGCCCGGTAGAGGCGGCACGATGAGCACGCCACAGACCGCTGGCGCGGCGAGGCAGGCCGCCGCCGCAGCGATTGACGCGCAGGGCACCGACGAGGCCGAGTGGCAGCAGGCGCGACTGCCAGAGCACTTGCTACACCTGGTTCTGCCGACAGGTCCCGTCGTGGTGGTGGCTGCCCACCCCGACGACGAGGTCTTGGGATTCGGCGGCACCATCGCAGCCCTTCTCCATGCCGGTGCGGCGGTTCACACGGTGTGCTTGAGTGACGGGGAAGCCTCCCACGGTCCCGCGACGCCGTCGGCCCGGGCGCAGCTGGCTGCCCGGCGCCGCGGCGAACTGGCCGCAGCGCTGGGCGAGCTCGGCGATCTGCCTGCCCCTGTGCATGCCGGTCTGCCCGATACGGCCCTCAACGAGCATGAGCACCACGCGCAAGCCGTGATCGGCGAGCTTCTGGATACCGTCGGGGCCGCCGTGTGCGTGGCGCCGTGGGAGGGCGACCTGCACAGCGACCACGAGGCCGCCGGTCGAGCTGCCCAGCGCGCCGGCCGCGACCGCTCCACGCCGGTGTGGTCCTACCCGGTGTGGATGTGGCACTGGGCCCGACCCAGCGACCCCCGCGTGCCGTGGCACCGGGCCTCTGTTCTCCCTCTGTCTGAAGCTGTGATCGACCGCAAGAAGGCAGCCCTGGCACAGTTCACCAGTCAACTGGAGCCACGCGGCTCCGGCTCCGGCACCGCGCCGGTGCTGCCGGCGCAGGAGATCGCCCACCACACCCGCACCTTCGAGACGGTGATCCGGTGAACACCCCCGCAAGCTACTTCGACAGCCAGTACGCCCACGCCGCCGACCCCTGGCGCCTCGGAGAGCGGTGGTACGACCGCCGCAAGTACACCCTGACCGTCGCGGCTCTGCCCCGCCCCCGCTACCTGCAGGCCTTCGAGCCCGGCTGCTCGATAGGTGTGCTGACCGAACTCCTTGCCGCCCGATGCGACCACCTGCTCTCCACCGACCGTGTCGCCTCGGCCGTCGAAGCCACGGCTCGGCGCACCGCCAGCTTGGACCATGTCAGGGTGCGACGGATGACGGTGCCCGACCAGTGGCCCGAGGAATCCTTCGACCTGGTCGTGCTGTCGGAACTCCTCTACTACTTCGACACCAGCACCCGCACACGGCTGCTCCACCAGAGCGTGGAGAGTTTGAGGGAGGCCGGCCATCTGATCACGGTGCACTGGAACCACCCGGTGGCCGAGCACACCTGCACGGGCCGCGACGTCGCCGACCACCTCGACACCCTGACGGGTCTGATCCGACTGGCCCGCTACGACGATCCCGACTTCACCCTCACCGTCCACGAACACAGTCCAGGTCCGGGCCCGGTGCTCTCTCCTGCCCGTGCGGAGGGTCTCGCGTGACGCCCTCAGCTGTGGCCGTTGTCGTTCCTGCGCACAACGAAGAACACCGCATCGCTGCCTGTCTGCGGAGTCTGCACGCGGCCGCCGCACAAGCGGCGCCGACGCCCGTCGTGATCGTGGTGGCAACGGACGCCTGCACGGACGCCACAGCGACTCTGGCCACCCGCGGGGGAGCCCACGTCGTGAAGACCTGTAGCCGCAGTGTCGGAGCCGCGAGGGCTGCCGGAATCGAGCACGCGCTGGAGCTGCTGGCAGATGCCGACTCGGACGTGTGGCTTGCGATGACGGATGCCGACTCCACCGTGCCCGCAGCATGGCTCACCCACCAGGCCGCCTGGGCGCGGCGAGGCTACGACGCGGTCTTGGGCACCATCCGCCTGGCACCGACCGCGGCCAATGCCCTCCTCGTGGCCCGGCACGACGTCGGCTACTTCCGCACCCGCCGGCTCAGCGGCGCGCAGAGGGAGTGGGAGCACCCGCACGTTCACGGTGCGAACCTGGGCGTGTCCGCTGCTGCCTACTTGAGGGTGGGCGGCTTTGCCCACCTGCACACTGGCGAAGACCGTGACCTGGCAGTCCGGCTGTCCGCGGCGGGCCATCGTATCGCCCGCACCGACCAGCACCCCGTGCGGACCGCCGCCCGCCTGCGCGGGCGAGCCCCCGGTGGCCTCGCGGACCTTCTCGTCTGCTGCGGCATGGAATCCGCCCGTCACGGCGGCCCCACACCACTGGACCTCGTGACACTGACTTGACGCCGGGTACAGGAGATGCGCAGTTCGGTGCCGGCGCGGCCAGTGTGTCCTCCCGAGCAGGGCTGTTGAGGCGATACGGCCTTAAAGGTGGCGTTCCCGGCGGCAGAGCCGCGCGGAGACCGGCAGGCTCACGCACGTTCCGCTGGCACGGAGGTACTGCGGTGGTTGTGTACTCCCGTCACGGGTACCCGGAGGGGGCAAACCAACGAGATCAGGAGAGATAGCTATGGCTTCCCAAGCCACCCCCCGCTACACCGTCCCCGGCCTCACGGTGCAGGACGCTGGCTCGCTCATCGAGGTGCTGCAGCAGCGCCTGCACGCCCTCAATGATCTTCACCTGACGCTCAAGCACGTGCATTGGAACGTGGTGGGTCCGCACTTCATCGCCGTGCACGAAATGCTCGACCCGCAGGTCGACCGTGTTCGTGACATGGCCGATGATGTCGCCGAGCGTCTCGCTGCCCTGGGGGGCGTCGCTCACGGCACTCCGGGCGCGCTGGTCGAAGCGCGGTCCTGGAAGGATTACAGCGTAGGCCGTGCCGATGCCATCGCCCATCTCGGCGCTCTCGACCTCGTGTACACCGGAGTGATCGAGGATCTGCGCGCCGCGATCAAGACAGTGGGGGACATCGACCCGGCCACCGAAGACCTCCTGATCGAGCAACTGCGCGACCTGGAGCAGTTCCAGTGGTTCGTACGGGCGCACTTGGAGACCGCAGGCGGCGCCCTCGCCACGGCCGGCGCCACCACCGAGACGCAAGCTGCCAAGCAGGCCATCGACCAGTGACATCGGCGGGGCAGTGCGGATGGGTAACGGCCAGATCGGCTCGTCACGGCCCTCATGCAAGCGCCACAAGGCGCGCGATCGCGCTCCGCGGGGGGCCGGGTTCCAGGAGCGTCGGGACGCCATGAGCGACGTGGCGCGCGACAACTGGGCCACGCCACCCAGACTTCGGGACGAGGGAAAGGCGCATTATCATGTCTGACAAGCCGCTCAACGGTCACCGGGTGTTGGTACTCGTCACCAACTACGGAGTCGAGCAGGACGAGTTGCTCGTACCGGTCCGCCGACTGAGGGAGGACGGCGCGGACGTCACCATCGCAGCCGTGACCCCCGACCCCATCCAGACACTGGTGGGCGACCGGGACCCCGGCGAGACGGTGGAGCCCACCACCACGCTCGAGACACTCGATCCTGGCGCACACCAACTGCTGCTGATCCCTGGCGGCACCATCAACGCCGACCAACTCCGCCTGCAGCCCAAGGCCCTCGAGACGATCAGGGCGTTCGCGGCGTCGGGTCGCCCGATCGCTGCGATCTGTCACGGACCCTGGGCCCTGGTGGAAGCCGACGTCTTGAACGGCAAGACCCTGACCTCCTATCCCTCAGTGCGTACCGACGCCCGCAACGCAGGCGCCAAGGCCTGGGTTGACGAAGCTGTCGTGAGCGACACCGCGAACGGCTACACCCTGGTCACATCCCGGACGCCGAAGGATCTCGACGACTTCCTTGGCGCCGTCAACAAGGCTCTGGTCGGCTCCTGAGGGCAGGGGCATTGAAGTGCCGTTGATAAGATGGTTTATGGCGATTCGGGGTACACGACACCCATGATCAACGAAGCGCAAACCATGCTGGCCGTTTCCTCCGCCGGCGCTCTTTGGCTAACGGCGGCGGGCGTCGCTGTGGTCGCCGTCCTCTATCGCGGCGTTCGTCGTCGGAGGTCGGCGTGCTGCCCAGCGCAAGGTATCCACCCCCGGGCCGGGGGCCGAACAGGCCCGCCGAAACTTGGCTAATCCCGCACAGCGCGGCGAAGGATGGAGCACTCTCGACGACGACCCCGAGCAGGGTCACCCCCGCCGCTGACCATCTTCTGCCCAGTACCGGCCGCGCCGTGCGCGGCCATTCCTTCCTTCGTCCACTCCATGAGTGGCGCCTTCTCGGAGCTGCTGAGGTCGTGGCTACGTCGCGGTGGAGAAGTGGATGAGTGCGGCGGCCGCGGGCTTGTCCGCGTCGCAATCCCTGCACAGCCCCGGCAGGATTGGCAGCCCGCCTGTGTCCTTCTTCGGTATTTCGCCGTGGCGAGGAGGCGGTCACCGGCGCAGCGTGAGCAGAGTCGCAGCTCCTGGTCGCCCACGAAGAAGCGCGAAGGCTGGCCGGTCCAACTGGATGAGGTCCTTGTGAGTTCGGCGTGTAGCCTACGTGCTCTGTTTCCGTTGCGTCCGTTGATCCTTCTGCCCCGTGCCGAAGCCGTGACTGGCTTTGGGGACGGTTGACGTGTCTCCCTGCGCCCAGCCCCCCGAGGTACCGGCCCGCCCTGTCGACCTCGCGCGCCCTGCCGGACACGGTGAGCGCGATCCATAAGCGTTCGTATACGGCGACGACCTGTGCAGGGCCTGCAGCCGGTCGAAGGCGGCGGTGATGATCTGGGTCCAGGGCCAGTGACGGGCCAGGCGGAGCCAGCGGCGGCGGCCGGTCGTGACGAACTGGCCGGCAGCGGAGAACAGCCGCAGCCGCAGGCGCTTGGGTTCCCACCTGCGGGTCTCGCCCGTGAGGGCGAGCATGGGCATCCAGGCGAGCAGGTCTAGGGCGAGCTGGACGATCTCCAGCCAGATCCGGTTCTGGGCGGTGTCGTGCAGGGGCAGGTTGCGCAGGCCGGTGTCGCGGGCTGCCCGGATGCGGTCCTCGGCGCGGGCGCGCTACCGGTGCCGCAGCTCCATCTGGGCGATCGGGCTGCCGTCGGTGTTCGTCGCGAAGCACGTGAGGCGCATACCGTCGGCATCGGTGATGCGCAACTGAGCGCCGGGGTGAGGCCGTTCCTTGCGGACGATCAGCCGCATGCCCTTCGGCCACCCCTTGAGGACATCGCCTGGCGAGCTCGGCCACCCACGCGCCGTCGCGCACATCGCCGTCCGGTTCGATGGCGGGTGTCCAGGCCGACGCGGGAACGAGGAGGGCCGCCTGGTGGATCGTGTCGGTGATGACCATCCCGACCGAGTAGGAGCCGCAGCATCGCGACGTCGGACAGGCAGTCCCCGCCGAGCGCGACGGTCAGGGCGAGGTCGAGCAGGACCTTGCCGGGATCATGCACCGTCCGCGGTTTGCGCCACGGCTCCAGTGCCGTCGACAACCCGGTGTCCAGGCCGATCCGGCGGACGGCCTCCACCAGCAGCGCTCCGCCAGCCTGCGAGACCACTCCCGAACCGCCCGCCGATATCCGGACGCGTGGATAGGACCTATTGCGCTTCATCAGGTGTGCCTCATGCTGGGGCGAGGTAACTGGACCGGACGGACGGTATCCTCCCAGCTCAAGTGCCTTCGGTGATCTCCGACTGCCGCCTGGGGCGAGGAGTCGCCGGTTTCGCCGGGCGCGAAGCACCCGGAGCGAAGGGGCTCACCCATGTCAGCCGGCACATGGCCGCAGTTCTTGGTCCACTCCGAGCGGTTCACCGCGCTCTACACCGAGTTGCCGGCTTTGGAGCGGCTGGTTCTCAGATCGGTGCACCTCAGTCCGTACGGCCCTGATGTGACGTTGCGGGTCGAGTTCCCCCGCTTTCCCGACCTCGCACCGCCGGACTGGACCGAAGCAGGTTGTGACCGGTTCGAGGCCCAGATCGAGTTCTTCGCGGTGGGCAAGGACCTGCGGATGCGGGGTGTCCCCGACAGCACCGTGGTCGACATCGAGTTCGGCCCCCGTGTCCAGACCCGCGAGCGCCGGATCAGGATCGCGGTGAGCGGTCCGGAGTTCTCGCTGGGCTTCACCGCGCACGCTTTGAAGGTGGGCCATCTCAACGCCTATCGCTCCGGCGACGCGGACCCTTACACGGCTCGGCGATGGTTCGAGAGTCCCCTTGACCAGCGCCTGCACCAGGGGGTGCTGCCTCCCACGACTGCGAAGGTCTTCTATGAGCGAGCGTGACTGGTCTGCCGAGGTGGCCAACCCCGAGGCGATCCGCGAAGTCCTCGGCTCACCTCCACCACCCCTGGTGGACTACCACCTGGACTCCGTCCACATCGACGAGCGCGAAGCGTCCGTCACCTTGAGATTCTCCGCCTTCGCCATCCCGGTCGGTGCCGCCGACCTGTGGCAGGCTCGCGGCCACAACGCAGTCGAGTTCGTCCTGGTCTGCGTCGGCGTGAAGAACTTCGAGGTGGACACCTGGTCCGGCTGGCACACGACTGTCGCCAGCCTCAACGGAAGAACCGTTGTGCTCGCCGGCCAGGACAAGCGCGTGTCCTTCGAGACCGACGAAATCCGTGCTCAGTCCCCAGTTGGACGCCTGCGGAGTCAAGCGCAGTGACCTCATCCGCCGTTCAAGAGGAACTGGCGCGTCGAAGACTTCACCTCGAAGGTGAACGCCGCGGATGCTCGACCGAGTCCGCGCAGGAGGAAGAATCACACGTCAGCGATGATCCTTCGCACCCTGATAGCCAATCAGTACCTCTCCTCATGAAAGGGTAAGGCTAGCGACCGCACAGCCCATAGTTCGCATCGAGGGGACACACCAGTTCACCCCCGTCCTGAAGATCTTGCTGCCGATGCAGGATCAACTGCTGGGGCACTGAAGTCCGCCTTGCAGTAGGGCTGGATTACCTCCGGGTCGGGAGAAGCGTGCGCGCCTGTGGGCGACGGGACCGTCCGGCTCGGCCGCTGATCCGTCACTCGCCGAAGTCGAAGGAAGCGATGACACGGGCCGGAGCGCGGAGGGTGGTTCCGGCGGGGGCGCGTTCGATCAGGATGTTGGCATCTGTGTCGGGATCCCTGCAGTGATAGCTCCAGACGGGTCCCTTGAGAGCCGGCCCGCACAGTCCATAGGGCATCTCGTGACCGCCCTCACCCCACGCATATGCGCTGCCATAGTTCTCGTCGAACAGAGGCTCGCCCTCCGGGACGAGTCCTGCGCGGTGCAGATAGTCCGGCATCTGGTCGCTCAGGAAGGAGACCTCGGCGGAGCCATCCTGCGTGATGTAGTGGACATCGACGGCGTCGGCGGGGATCGGCACGCCTCCGAGCGAGATCTTCTCCATCAACGCGGAGTCGCTGCCCTCACAGGCCCGAGCGTCCCCGAACGGGTGGAACAACTCGTCCTGAAACAGCCAGAGCAGGCCTCCTGCCACCACGCCGAGGAAGGCGAGGCCGACAAGTACGACCGCCGCGCTCGGCAGCCTCCGTCGTCCTATGGAGTCCTCCCGATCCGCGTCACCCATACCCTCCGGATCTGAGGTTTCGTTCATCTCGTCCCAAACGACGCTCCCGCCACCCGTTTCTACATCACCCATGAAAGCCTACTCAGACGTACCGGCACGTGATCATCCGCAGCATAGGGGACTCCAACAGCGCGAATACCTGGCACTCCCAGGTAACTTCAGCTTCTGGCGGCACCCGACCGCGCAGCTCCCAGACGAAGCGGTCGTGCCAGATCGTGCGGGAAACCACGGGGAACACCGCGGAGCCAGCCGACATCGCCCCAGGCGCTGACACAGCCCAGCCGCAGGTCAGCCTCGGAGCAAGCCCCAAATCACCTCAGCTTCCCAAGCTGGTTGTGACAACAGGCGAACCAGGGCGACGGCAAGCTCTCTCCCTACGCCCGCGGCCCCTCGGCATCCCTGCGGCTGGACACGACATGCCGCGCGATCGTGGACAAGGCCAGCTCGTGATCCTCGTCGACCACAAGCCAACCCTTGTCCAGGAGCGATTGCAGCACTGGGCGAATCTCTTCACCCAGCTCCTTCGCCAGGTCGTCATCGGTGGGGGAGAGGCCTTCCTGGACGAGGCTCGCCACGTGGAACACGACGGCTTCTTCTCCCGCGGTGATGTTGAAGTCCATGACATGAAGGTATGCGAGCTCCTTGGCCGTAACACGCCGAGGGCCCTGGCCCTGTCGTAGCGGGCCGGCCGTCGCGGCTTGCTCTGGTCGACGGCGCCGATGGCGTGGCTGGGGTCCGTGGGGGTGCCACGAGGCCACGCGCGTGTGATCGGTCGGCGTGCCCGCCGTCGTGGCTGATGCCTTCGGCTGAAGTTCAGACGGGTGGGACGAAGGTGCCGCCGTCAGTCGGGTGCGCTAGAGCTGGGCCGTCTCTGGGCCGTCCGAGGGTCGCCGAGGCCGACCGATGGCGACCGACAGTGACAGACATGCCACAGACCTCGGTGGCGGAACCCCAGGTCAGGGCGTCCGCACCGAACGGGTTTCCCCCATGGGGTAGCCGTCAGGTAAGGTGGGGTGTTTCTCACCATTGATGGCTAAATGAAGCACCTTAGATCGCGACGGGATCGTACGTGCCGTCATGGAACTTGAAGGTCTCCACCTCGGTGTCATGCACGTCGTATGTAGCCGCCGTAACCCCGCCCTGTGACATGAGGAGCGATCAGCTGGAGCAGCGCGTCGAGGTGGAGCGTGAGGTCATCGACCCAGTAGATGCGTACGAACAGCTCCCACTCGTACCGCGTCCCCGATGACGTGAACTCCGGCACCGCGCGGCGCAGGGACACGTTGTCGCCGCCTGGTAGCCGGCTCTGGCCCGGGAGAAGCAACGGGTACGGATGATCGTCTCGGTCCAGGCCTTCCGGATCTTCATCGTCCATACCCATATGCCAACGCAGGCCCGCCAGAACCGAGGCCGGCGTGTCGTCGTGGAGGAAGGAAGAGAAGACAAGTTCATAGTGATCACTCATGGCGCGCATTGTGTCCAACCGCACCGACATCGCCCTGTGGTCGGTGACAGGCCCCGCGCCAGACGCGTGCCAGATCGTACGGGGAACCGCGTGGAACACCGGGGAATCAGAGGACCCGTCACCAGGCCTGTAAGCCCTTCCGTCTCAGGTCAGTCCGTCACCAAGCCCGAGGTCACATCAGCTTCCCAAGCTGAGAGCGTGACGGGTGCACATCGAGTGGCCGCATCGCCCTTTTTTCCAAGGCGTGTTGGCTTCGGTGTGTCAGCAACGGCCATCTGCACGGGTGCAGCCTGTCGTCACCGTTCCGTCACAAGTAGTCGCCGCACGGAACCCTGCCGCTCTCCCGCCCTATCTGCACTCACGCACCACGACCACGCGTACCGCGGGGCAACAACCGACGACCGAAACCCGCGGACGAGACGACTCAGGGGGACGACAACATGCGTCACAGCAACGGCATTCGCAGGGCGGCTCTGGCGACGACGGCGGTCACGGCCGTCGCGGCAGCGGTGACCGGCATCCTGCCCGGCACCGCCATGGCGGCGACCACCACCACCTCTACCCCGCCGCCCGCCTGCCCGGCCTCCGCCCTCCAGGTCAGCGCCCGGCAGGCCGCCCACCCGCCCGTCGGGACCGGGACCGGGGCGGCGGTCGTGCAGTTCACCAACGTCTCCCGGAAGACGTGCGTCCTGAAGGGCCATCCGACGGTCGCGGGCGCCGGCAACGGCTCCCCCGCCCACAACACCCCGCTCAAGGTCACCCCCACCGGCAGGGCGGCCACCGTGACGGTCCGACCGCACGGCAAGGCGTGGGTGAAACTGACCTTCGTCCAGGTCCAGGGGGAGGGCGACGGCTACTGCGTGTCGGGCAAGACCCCGGCGGCGTATCCGACGATGGTCATCGGGCTGCCGCACTCCGGGAAGCACCAGGTCGCCCTGAACGACGGGTGGTGGGCCGAGTGCGACAACAAGGTGACCGTCACCCCGGTCTCGGCGGTCAAGCCTTCCTGACCCCCATCCCCACAAATCGAGCAGTCTGCATGACGATCGCAAGGCTCTGACCTACACGTTTACGAGGAACTGTACATAAGTGCAGGTCAGCGACTCAATGTACCTTCGGTGCGCTGAGTCGCTGACCTGCGGTGCCCACGATCAGCGTCGACCAGGTGGAAGCGGTCGTGGTCAGCACGCTGGAACAGGTGCCGAAGAATGCCACGCACTGGTCGCGGACGTCGATGGCCGAGCACAGTGGTCTGTCGAAGTCGACCGTGGGCCGGATCTGGCGGCAGTTCCAGCTCAAGCCGCATCTGGCGGACACCTTCAAGCTGTCGACGGACCCGTTGTTCGTGGAGAAGGTCTACGACGTCGTCGGGCTCTATTTCAACCCGCCCGAGGGTGCGGTGGTGCTGTCGGTGGACGAGAAGTCGCAGATCCAGGCGCTGGACCGGTCCCAGCCGGTGCTGCCGATAATGCCGGGCATGCCCGAGCGGCGCACCCACGACTACGTCCGCAACGGCCTGACCACCTTGTTCGCCGCGTTCGATGTCGCCACGGGTGAAGTCATCACGGCCCTGCATCGCCGGCACCGGGCCGTGGAGTTCAAGAAGTTCCTGGTCCGGATCGACAAGGAGGTGCCCGCGCACCTGCAGGTCCACCTGATCGTGGACAACTACGGCACCCACAAGACGCCCGCGATCAAGGCCTGGCTGGCCAAACACCCGCGGTTCGAGCTGCACTTCACCCCGACCGGCTCCTCCTGGATCAACCAGGTCGAGCGATGGTTCGGCTACCTGGCCCACCAGATGATCCGCCGCGGCGCACACAAGAACATCCAGGCCCTGGAAGCCGACATCCGGGCCTGGGTCAAAGACTGGAACGAAGACCCCAAGCCCTTCATCTGGACCAAGACCGCCGAAGAAATCCTCGACTCCCTCGCCCGCTTCTGCCGACGGATCACTGGCGCAGGACAGTAGTCACACATCGACGTTGGACGCCCTCGTCTCATGTACGCGGCGATCCTCTGGACTCATTCAGGGATCCGGGGCGTGCCCACTGCGGTGACTATGCGTCACGGTTATTTCGCAGGGCCTGGGTGAGCCAGGGGTACACCGGGATCAGGTTCGGTACCACCTGCCAGCCGTTGACGATCCACACCAGCCGCCAGTATCGGTCTACCCGGGGATCGTGCGCCTCTTCGAACTGCTGGGCCATCCAGTCCCGGAATTCCGTGTCAGGGGTGCGCGCGAGCACCTCGGCGAAGCGGTGCACGAGATCGTCGATGACGGGTGCGCCCCTGTCGCCGAGCGGGTCGATGCTCGATTCCATGGCCTCGGCCACCTTCTGACGGGTGAATTCCATCAGTTCCTCGCCGGCATCGCATTCGATGTCGAGCGGGCGCCCGGCCGCCTGACGTACGGCCGTCCGGCGCATCCGGGCACGGAAATCCTCGTCGCCGACCAGCTCGGCGAGCTCCACCCATGCGGCGACCTGCTCGCCGGTCGGATCATCGGGGAGGTCGGGAGTGGCAGCGCGAACCATGGCCACCGCGGCCGGGTCGGCATCCACTGTGCCGAAGGTGCCATCCACGAAATCGTCGATCAAACGTCGGCGTTCCTCGCCGGACAACTGCGTGAGCCTGTGCATGAGCTTGGTCTCCTCGGGACTGGACCCGCGGCTGGCCACGACTCGCAGAACGCTCCGCCGCAGTCGCAGCACCCGGATCTGGACGTCCAAGGCGTCGGCGTGCGCCGCGGCGACTTCCGCCACCGAGAGCTCACGGTCCAGTACCCGTTGAATCGTGGCCAGGTCCATGCCCAGCTCGCGCAGTGTGCGCAGGAGTTCCAGACGGAGCAGTGCGTCGAGGTCGTAGAGCCGATAACCGGCGGGACTACGGGTGGTCGGCGCTACCACCCCCGAATCGGAGTAGAACCGGATGGTCCTCACAGACAAGCCGGTCCGCCGGGAAAGCTCCCCGATCGAGTAGAGGGTCGTAACGTCCATGTCCCCTACTCTGCTGTCTCCAGTCAGTGGAGATTCAAGGCCATCCCCCAGCCGGGCCCCGACACGTCCACGGAGTCGCTGAAGCATGCGTCGCGTGCTCTCCGCTGACCTCCAAAATGAAACGGGCACGCCTTGCACGCTGGGCGGGCGATGGCAGCGACATGCGACACTACTCGCCGGCGGCCTACGGCTACGAGCCCTTGGACTCAATCATCTAGGAGAATGCCCAAACATCCTGACTGTGCGCCGGAGGCGCTGGACCGGCTGACGGGGGTACAGGGCTGGGCGCCCGGCGGGTGCCCACAGCTCCTCAAACCCTCTCTGACAGCTCCTTACACCTGTACCGGTCCGGGGGGGGGGGGGGGGGGGCGGCGGCCCCCCCCCCCCGGGGGGTGGGTGTTGAGTCCCAGCCCGAAGCCCCACCACAAAAAAGACGAGGAGCCGG
>NZ_JBHYXD010000126.1:0-12441 GCF_042751995.1 Streptomyces sp. NPDC059371
GGCCGCCCCCCGGCCCGGCGCCCGGGGGGGCCCCCCCGCCCCCCCCCCCCCCGCGCGGGGGGGGGGGGGGCCCCCCCCCAAAACCCCCCGGGGCCCGCGCCGCGCCCCCGCCCCCCGGGCCCCTTTCGTATGCCCTTCCGGCCCCTACTCCTCCCAGTCCGACTCCTGCCGGGAGGCGCGACGGCCGAAGAAACCGGGGGACAGGCGCGCCGCCTGGACCACGTTCACTCCGACGATGCCGCCCCAGGCGACGAGCAGACCGGGCAGGTGCGCGTTCGCCACACCGATCGCGGACAGCGGGATCGCGAGGACGAGCGAGACGATGCCGAAACCGAAGCGCTCGCCCCAGGAGTCGGCGGACTGGGGCGTACGCGACCCGCGCGCCACCACCATCTGCTGTTCGGCGAGCCGGCGCCGCACCCGGCGGTCGACGGCGCCGTCGAGGTGCTGCTCGACCTTCTCCAGGAACGAGTCGACCAGCGCGGACTCGTACTCCTCGCCGAGTTCCCTGCGCGCGTGCAGGGTGGCGTCGAGTTCCTTCTTCAGCTCCGCGTCGTCATGGCGGGCGTTCATACCGGTCATGTCCATCACGTTAGGCAGCCGGGGCGCGTCTGGCACTGGGGATAGCCCCCCTGTTGCGGCGGGGCCGAGCCCCCGGAAGACGCCCCTTGCCGGTCTGCATATCGTCATGCAGAGTTCTCGGTACCTGAATAGAAGGGTGTGAGCGTGGTGTCGTCCCGGATCGTGGACACGTCGCGTGCGGTGACGCCTCCGGCGGCCGTCGCACTCGTGGTCCTGGACGGCCGCGGCACCGGAGTCGACGACGTCGTACGGCTCGCCGACGGGACCGCGCGGCCGGTTCCCGGCACGGACGCCATGAAGCGCGTCGAGGAGTCCTGGTGCGCCGCCCGGCGCATCGCCGCCACCGGCCGCGTCTACGGCCGCTCCACCGGCGTCGGCGCCAACCGCAACGAGGACGTCCCGACCGAGGCGGCCGCCGGCCACGGACTGCGCCTGCTGCGCAGCCACGCGGGCGCCATCGGCGGGGAACTGCCCGCCCGGCAGGTCCGGGCGATGCTCGCCGTCCGCGCGAACCAGCTCCTCGCGGGCGGCGCGGGACTGCGGCCCACCGTCGTGACGGCGCTGTGCGAGGCACTGGAGAGCGGCGCGTACCCGGCCGTCAACGAGTTCGGCTCGGTGGGGACCGGGGACATCGCGGCCCTGGCCCAGATGGGCCTCGCCCTCGCCGGGGAGCACCCGTGGAGGGGCCCGGACGGCTCGCCGGCCCGGACCGGCGGGGGCCTCGCCCCCGAGCCGCAGCCGCTCGACAACAACGACGCGCTCGCGCTCATCAGCAGCAACGCCCTCACCCTCGGACAGTCCGCCCTCGCGCTGCACGAACTGCGCGGGCTGATCGGGGCCACCCAGGTCGTCGCGGCGCTGTCCCTGCTGGCGGTCGACGGGTCCCACGAGGCCTACGCCGAACCCGTGCACGCGGCCCGCCCGCACCGGGGGTCCATCGAGGTGGCGCGCCGGATGCGGGAGCTGATCGGCGCCGCCGACCGGCCCACGCCACCGCTCGGACGCATCCAGGACCCGTACGGCTTCCGCTGCCTGCCGCAGATCCACGGCCCCGCCCACGACGCGGCGGACGCGCTGGAGGCGGTCCTCACGGTGGAGATCAACGCCGCCGCCGAGAACCCCCTCATCTGCCCCGAGGACATGGCCGCCTACCACCACGGCGGCTTCTACCAGGCCCAACTCGCCCTCGCCCTCGACCACTTCAGGCTCGCCGTCACCCAGGTGGCACGCCTGTCCACCTCCCGGCTGTCCACCCTCAACGAACCCGCCTACACCCGGCTGCGCCCCTTCCTCGCCGACCACGAGCCCGCGTCCTCGGGCGTGATGATCCTGGAGTACGCCGCCGGTGCCGCGCTCGGTGACCTGCGGGCCTTCTCCGCGCCCGCCTCGCTCGGCCACGCTGTACTCTCCCGGGGCGTCGAGGAACAGGCGAGCTTCGCCTCACTCGCCGCACGCCAGACGCTGCGTGCGTGTGGTGCGTACCGTCTCGTCGTCGGCTGTGAACTGGTCGCCGCGGTACGGGCGCTGCGCCAGCGCGACCTGCGGCCCGACCCGGAGCTGCCGGCCGGGCGGGCACTGGAGCTGGCCGAGGCGGTGCTCGACGCGGAGCAGACCGACCGGCCGCTCACGGACGACGTGACGGCGGCCGCCGCGCTGCTCGACCGGTTCACGGACATCTGGAGGGGGAGCACGTCATGAGCACGCTCGGCGACAGGGCCGCAAGCGGCGACAAGGACGGGGACGGCAACGCGATGGGGGGCGGCGGGACGATGGAGGACGGTACGGCGACGGGGGTCGGCCGGACGACGGGCGTCGGCGGGGCGACGAGGGACGGCGGCCCGCAAGGCGGCCGCCCGGAGAGCGACGCGGGTGTGAGCGACAGCCCCGCCGGACGGCTCCAGAGTCTCTTCGAGGGGCACCGGCTCACCCCGACCCAGCGGCGCATCGCCCACAGCATGGTGCGCAGCGCCGCCGACGTGCCCTTCCTGTCCAGCGTCGAACTCGCCGAACTCGCCGGAGTCAGCCAGCCCTCCGTCACCCGCTTCGCGGTCGCGCTCGGCTTCGACGGCTACCCGGCGCTGCGCCGCCACCTGCGCGAGGTCGCGCCCGCCGAACCGGCCGCCGACACCGCCTCGTACAACGAGTACCAGCAAGCCGTCGAGGCCGAGATCGAGAACCTGCGTCACCTCGCCGCCGTGCTCTCCGATCCGCGGCCGGTCGCGCGGGCGGGGCGGCTGCTCGCCGCGTCCCGTCCGCTGCCCGTCCTCGGGCTGCGCGCCGCCGCCTCCCAGGCCTACGGCTTCGCCTACTTCGCCGCCAAGGTGCACCCCGACGTCCGGCTGCTGCACGAGGGCGGCACGATGCTCCAGGACCGTATCGACGCGGCCGTCCGGGCCGGGGCCACGGCCCTGCTGTGCTTCGCGCTGCCCCGTCACCCGCGCGAGGTCCTCGACGCCCTCGGCTACGCGAAGGAGGCCGGGCTGACCGTCGTCACGGTCGCCGACTCGGCGTTCGCGCCGGTGGCGAAGGTGTCCGACCTGCTGCTCCCCGCCGCCGTCGGCACCGGCCTCGCTTTCGACACGGCGTGCGCGCCGATGCTGCTGGGCCGCGTCCTGCTGGAGGCCATGTGCGACGACCTGCCGGACGCCCAGGCGCGGCTGGAGCAGTTCGACGCACGGGCCGCCGTACGGGGCCTGTTCGTGGAGTAGGAGGCGTCCCTCCCGGCGTCCGCGCGGTGATACGGGCGTTTCTCAGACGCGTCTCACCTTCCGTGGCTAACCTGCCCGCCCGAAGACATACGGGCGTGGCTGCGGTCGGCGGCGTGCCCGTGGACGTGCAGGCGCGGGGACGGGAGGCGGATCGTGGCGCGCGGAGGACAGGGACTGGCCCGAGTGGCCGTCGTGGTGCGGGCGGGAGCATCGCCGCTGTGGTGGTGCGGGGTACTGGCCGCCGGGGTGGGCGTGCTGCTCCCCGGGCTGACCGGGCGCAGGATCGGCGTCATGGCGGGCGCCGCGCTGTTTCTCGTCACGGCCGCCGTGGTGGCGCGCCGGCGCACGAAACGGTACGACGCACTGGTCCGCTCGGCCGCCCGCGCCGGCAAGCACGATGTGCTCCAGGACCGTGCCGTGACCGTGCGCAACTGGCGCCGGGGCCACCGCTGGTGGCTGCTGTTCGCCTTCGCCGCCGCGCTGGGCAGTTCGTTCGCCGTGCCCGCCGCGGGCGGCATGCTGCTCGCCGGGGCGGGCGTCGGACTGTGGCTGAAGGCCGCGAGACTAGGACGGGTGGAACGGGTCGAACGGGCGCTGATCTGGGTGCGCGTCGACTGGCTCGGCCCGCGCGCCGGAGCGCCCGTGGGCAAGCCGGTCCGCGCCGTCCGGGCCACCGGAGTGGCGGCGGGTGACGCCGCGCCCGGTGGGGCGCGGCGTCACTGACCGGAACGGAACCGGACCCGGTGCGCGGAACTAGATCTCCAGATCGGCCTCGATCCGCTTCAACTGGTGCCGGGCCATCGCCAGGTTGGCGCGCTTCTGGTCGAGCACCAGGTACAGGAAGAGGCCGTTTCCGCCGCGCCCCTTCATCAGCCGGATCAGGTGGTACTGGTCGGAGAGCGTGATCAGGATGTCCTCGATGTCGCCCTTCAGGCCCAGGTGTTCCATCGTGCGCAGTTTGGCGCGGACGACGTCGGTGTTGCCGGCGGCCGCGACCGTGAGGTCGAAGCTCTTGCTGCCGCCGATGGTGCCCAGCGCCATTCCGCTCGTGTAGTCGACGAGGGCGGCACCGGTCGCGCCCTCGATGGACGCCAGGGCCTCTTTGAGGGCGGTCTCGGTGTTCGTCATGATGGGGTGCTCCTTCAGCTCTCTGATGTTCTCGGGTGGTTGGTGGCAGGAGTGGATGTGGACCGCGGCGTGGTGCCGCGGGGGGTGCGCGTGCGCAGAGGGGTCTTCGCGGAGGGCTTGGCGGAAGGCTTGGCCGGTTCGGCGGCCGGCTCCCCGCGGGCCGTGGCGGCGTCGACGAGTTCGCCGATCCGGGTGCCGGAGCGCCGCCCCTCCAGGTGCAGCCGGCCGACGTTGACCCGGTCCTGGGCGAGCAGGGTCAGCACGGCGGAGCCGCCCGCCGCGTACGTCGCCACATAGCCGTGCACGCCGCGCACCAGCAGCTCGCGCAGGTCGCCGTGACCGGTGGACTCGGCCATCCGTATGGCGACCCCCAGGGCGGCCGCGGTGAGCGCGGCCAGGCCGTCCGGCTCCACGCCGGGCGTGTCGTGGGCGAGGACGAGACCGTCGGCGCTGGCCGCGAGCGCTCCGGTCAGCTGGGGCACCCGGGCCCTCAACCGATGGAGTTCGTCCAGGACTTCGGCCTCCGCCGCCATCAGCAGTCTCCTCTCGGCACGCTGTCGTAGCGCGCGGATCACAAGGCCTCCCGCGGGGTTGGGACTCACAAGGCCTCCAGCGCGTCTCTGAGTCGCCGCAGCAACGCGACGTCGGGATCGGCGGAGGTCTGGGTGAGCACGCTGGGCGGCGGGAGCGGCTGCGGTTCGGGCGCGGCCGTCACGAGTCCGGCGGCGGCGAGCCGGCGCAGGTCGACGAGCGTGTGGAAGGCCGGCCTGCCCAGCGCGAGCGACACGTCCGCCGCCGTGCGGACGCCGTCCACCCGGCCGAGGACGGCCTCCTGGCGCAGTGGCACCGCCGGTCCCGCGGCGAGCATGGCGCGCCGCAGTGGTGCGGTGTCGGTCGCCGGGTCGGGCCAGATCCGGTGCAGGAGTTCTCGCCGGCGCACCGTCTCGCGCTCCAGCGCGGCGACCGGGACGGGGCGCAGCGGGCCGAACCAGTGCGCGGCGCCGTACCGGAAGCGGCTCGGGGTGCTGCTCGGACCGAGCACGAAGTACGCGGCGTCGTAGAGGGAGCCGAGGTGGCACAGTTCCAGCGCGCCCTCCGCGATCCGTCCGGTGTCGATCAGGAACCGGCCGACCCGGCGGCGGGCGCCGGCCGTGGCGACCGCCTCCCGCCACACCTCGGGGTCCAGGACGCCGTGGACGGAGAAGAGGACGTCGAGCCCGGGTGTGGCCGGGCTCTCGGCGTGCACCACCTCGCCGTCGGCGAGGTAGAGGGTGCCGCGCTCGCGGATGAGGACGCCGGTGGCCCGTTCGTCGGCGAGTCTGCCGAGCATCGGTGAGGCGCCGCCGGCGGCGCCCGGTGCCGGGTCCCGTATCGGGAGCCGGGGTGGGGGAGGTGTCCTGACCGTGGTCATACGAGCACCAGCCGTCCGGCCATCTCGCCCAGCCGGATGCGGGCCAGGGCGAGGTTGCCGTCCGAGCGGGCCAGCCACAGGTGCAGGAACACGCTGCTGTCGAAGGCGGTCCGGACGAATCGCAGGACGTGATAGCTGTCCCGGTTGCTGATGATCAGGTCTTCGATCGGGGTCTCCTGATCGGACCACTCGGACCAGTCGGAGCCGCCCTTGGGGGCGAACGAGCGGTTCTCCGCGGCGAGCCGGGCCAGCTCGGCGGCCTCCGCCGCGGTCGTCTCGTGGTCGTCGCCCGGAGCGTCGCCGACCGTGCCCAGGGCCAGGCCGCTGGTCCAGTCGACCACCGAGGCGCCGCGCGCACCGGGCAGTGTCATGGCCTCCAGCAGGCACTCGTCGATACCGGGCACCGTGTCTCCCTCCCGCCAAAGGGTTCGGCCGAGTGACGACGAAGTTACGCACTGTGTGCACGGGAAGGGAGTGATCGGGCATTTTCCTGTGGAACATGCCCGCGATGACTAAGGTGGGTCGACTGACCACATTCTCGGGCGCACTCAAACCCCCTGGCGTCGGTTTGTGCTGCCCTGGGGCGGTGTGGCGGGGGCGTACATGGGTGCGGGCGGGCGTCCGCCGTTTTCAGCGCGCCCCGGTGGCCGTCGGTGTCGCCTCGGGGCTCCGCCCCGGACCCCGCTCCTCAAACGCCGGAGGGGCTGGATCTTCTCCCGGCTCTACAGGCTGGTGAGTGAGTGGGTGTGGGGGCCGCCTGATTCGGTGACGATCTCGGCGAGGGTCTGGGGGGTCCTTACGACCGCGAAGCGGGTGGTTCCCGGGTCGCCTTCGGCCGGGGCGTAGCCGTAGATGCCGGGGCGGGCCAGGGAGTTGTACGCGTAGTGGTGGGCGAAGTAGTACGCGCCGGTGTCCAGCGCGGCCACGTGGTCGCCCTGTTCGAGCAGCGGCAGCGGGCGGCCCTCGGCGAGCAGGTCGCCCGCGAAGCAGGCCGGGCCCGCGACGTCCTGGACGACGTCCGGCCCCGTCTTGGGCCGGCCCTTCGCGTCGTACGCGGCGATCCGCAGCGGCCACGATTCCGGCGCGTACACCGTGCGGGTCGCCACCTGCACCCCGGCGTGGGTGACCGCGACCGCCCGGCCCCCGGCGGACTTCGTGTACTCGACCCGGGCCAGCACCGTCCCGTGCTTGGCCAGCAGGGACCGCCCGAACTCCGTGACCAGCCCGTACCGCCCGTCGAACAGCCCCGGTGTCACCTCCGCGAGCAGTCGCGCGTACTGCTCGTACGTCGGTGCCATGGCGTCGGAGCCGAAGTCGACCGGCAGTCCGCCGCCGATGTCGATCGTGTCGACCTGCCGTCGCCCGACGTGCCGGTTGATCTCCTCCGCGAGCGCGTACGTCTCCGCCACACCCCGTGCCATCAGCGGGAGCGGCATGCCCTGCGAGCCCGAGTGCGCGTGCAGCCGGGTCAGCCAGGGCCGGTCGGCGTACGCCCGCACGATCCAGGCGCGGGCCCCCTCGTCCCGCAGCGCCACCCCGAACTTGGAGGTCGCCGTCGCCGTCGACAGTGCCCCGATCGAACCCCCGCCGACCTGCGGGTTCACCCGGATTCCGATGGGGGAGCGGGTGGCCGCCGAGCGGACGGCGGCGTCGATGCGGTCCAGCTCCTGCGGGCTGTCCGCGTTGACCGCGATGCCCAGCGCCAGCGCCTCGCGCAGGTCGGCGGGCGTCTTGGCCGGCGAGTCGAGCACGGTCCGCCCGGGCGCGATCCCGGCCGCGCGGGCGAGCGCGAGCTCCCCGGGGCTCGCCACCTCCGCGCCGACGCCCTCCTCGCGCAGCAGCCGCAGGACGGGCACGAGGGGCGTCGCCTTCACCGCGAAGGCGTGCAGCACCGGAGTGCCGGGAGCGGTCACCGCCTCGAAGGCGGCGCGCAGCGCGGCGGCCGAGGCCCGGATGCCGGGGACGTCCAGGAGCGCGACGATGGGACGGTCCGGAGCGAGGAGCCCCTGCTCCACGGCGGCCCGCACGGCGTCGTCCCGCCGTGAGACCCGTGCCGCGTCCGAACTCCCCGCCGAAGACATCGCAGCACCGTCCGCCCGGTAGTCGCCGTCGTCCGCCCGATCCCCTGCCCTGTCCATGTCTTCGCCCATGCGTCCCAGCCAAACATCCGGGAGGGGCGCGTGCGGGGCCACGCACCTATTGACTAGCTCTATTCAAAGAGCCAGGATGTGAATATCCACAGAAACAGTCCGCTAGGAGGCAGACCATGTCAGGACCCCGCCCCGTCCGAGCGCCACGCGGTACGGAACTGAGCGCCCTGGGATGGCAGCAGGAAGCCGCCCTGCGGATGCTGCAGAACAACCTCGACCCCGAGGTCGCCGAGCACCCCGACAAGCTCGTCGTCTACGGCGGCACCGGCAAGGCCGCACGCGACTGGCGCTCCTTCGACGCCATGGTCCGCACGCTGCGGACCCTCAAGCAGGACGAGACGATGCTCGTCCAGTCCGGCCGCCCCGTCGGCGTCATGCAGACCCACGAGTGGGCCCCGCGCGTCCTCATCGCCAACTCCAACCTGGTCGGCGACTGGGCCAACTGGGAGGAGTTCCGCCGCCTGGAGGCCCTCGGCCTCACCATGTACGGCCAGATGACGGCCGGCTCCTGGATCTACATCGGCACCCAGGGCATCCTCCAGGGCACCTACGAGACCTTCTCCGCCGTCGCCGCGAAGAAGTTCGGCGGCACCCTCGCCGGCACCATCACGCTGACCGCCGGCCTCGGCGGCATGGGCGGCGCCCAGCCGCTGGCCGTGACGATGAACGACGGCGTCGCGATCTGTATCGACGTGGACCCGCGCGCCATCGAGCGCCGCATCGAGCACCGCTACCTGGACGTGAAGGCCGACTCCCTGGAGCACGCCCTCCAGCTCGCCGTCGAGGCCCGCGACCAGCGCAAGCCGCTGTCCATCGGCCTGCTCGGCAACGCGGCGGAACTGCTTCCCCGCATGCTCGCCGAGGGCGCGCCCATCGACATCGTGACCGACCAGACCTCGGCCCACGACCCGCTCGCCTACCTCCCCGTCGGTGTCGACTTCGACGACATGGCCGACGCGGCCGCCAAGGACCCGGCCGGCTTCACCACCCGCGCCCGCGAGTCCATGGCCCGGCACGTCGAGGCCATGGTCGGCTTCATGGACGCGGGCGCCGAGGTCTTCGACTACGGCAACTCCATCCGCGGCGAGGCCCAGCTCGCCGGGTACGACCGCGCCTTCGCCTTCCCCGGCTTCGTCCCCGCCTACATCCGTCCGCTCTTCTCCGAGGGCAAGGGCCCCTTCCGCTGGGCGGCCCTGTCCGGCGAGGCCTCCGACATCCACAAGACGGACAAGGCGATCCTCGACCTCTTCCCGGAGAACGAGTCGCTGCACCGCTGGATCAAGCTGGCCGGTGAGCGCGTCCACTTCCAGGGCCTGCCCGCCCGTATCTGCTGGCTCGGCTACGGCGAGCGCGACAAGGCCGGCGAGCGCTTCAACGACATGGTGGCCTCCGGCGAGCTCGCCGCCCCTCTCGCCATCGGCCGCGACCACCTCGACTGCGGCTCCGTCGCCTCCCCGTACCGCGAGACCGAGGCCATGCTCGACGGCTCCGACGCGATCGCCGACTGGCCGCTGCTGAACGCCATGGTGAACGTCGCCTCCGGCGCCTCCTGGGTGTCCATCCACCACGGCGGCGGCGTCGGCATGGGCCGCTCCATCCACGCCGGCCAGGTCTCCGTGGCCGACGGCACCAAGCTCGCGGGCGAGAAGATCCGCCGCGTGCTGACGAACGACCCCGGCATGGGCGTCATCCGCCACGTCGACGCCGGCTACGACATCGCCGAGTCCGTCGCGGACGAGCGCGGTGTGCGCATCCCGATGCGCGAAGGCGACGAGGGCGGCGACGCGTGACGTTCCACAGCATGTGGGCGGAGCTGCTGCCGGTCGGCCGCAGCTCCGCCTCCGGCGGCTACCGCCGGTTCGCCTGGAGTGGCGCCGACACCGACTGCCGCGCCTGGTTCCGGCAGCAGGCCGAGTCCCGCGGGCTCACCTACGAGCTCGACCGCAACGGCAACCAATGGGCCTGGCTCGGCGACCCCGCCGAGGGCGACGCCGTGGTCACCGGCTCGCACCTGGACTCCGTGCCCGACGGCGGCGCCTTCGACGGCCCCCTCGGTGTCGTCTCCTCCTTCGCCGCCCTCGACGAACTCCGCGCCCGGGGCGTCCGGTTCACCAAGCCCCTCGCCGTCGTCAACTTCGGCGACGAGGAAGGCGCCCGCTTCGGCCTCGCCTGCGTCGGCTCCCGGCTGGCCGCCGGACAGCTCACCGTCGAGCAGGCGCACCGGCTCACCGACGCCGACGGCATCACCCTGCCGCAGGCCATGGAGCGCGCCGGACACGACCCCGCCGCCATCGGCCCCGACCCCGAACGGCTCGGCCGGATCGGTGCGTTCGTCGAACTCCACGTCGAGCAGGGCCGCGCCCTGGACCTCAGCGGCGACCAGGTCGGCATCGCCAGCGCCATCTGGCCGCACGGCCGCTGGCGCTTCGACTTCCGGGGCGAGGCCAACCACGCCGGCACCACCCGGCTCGTGGACCGCCACGACCCGATGCTGCCCTACGCCGAGACCGTCCTCGCCGCCCGCCGCGAGGCCCGGCTCGCCGGCGCCGTCGCCACGTTCGGCAAGATCGCCGTCGAGCCGAACGGCGTCAACGCCATCCCCTCCCTCGTCCGCGGCTGGCTCGACTCACGCGCCGCCGACCAGGCCACCCTCGACACCGTCGTGGGCGGCGTCGAGAAGGCGGCCCGCGAGTACGCCGAGGCACAGGGTGTCGAACTCGACGTGATCCGCGAGTCGTTCACCCCCGTCGTCGAGTTCGAGCACGCCCTGCGCGACGAACTCGCCCGCATCCTGGGCAAGGACCGGGAGGCCGTCCTGAACGTCCCCGTGCTCGGGACCGGCGCCGGACACGACGCCGGAATCCTCTCCGGCACCGTCCCGACCGCCATGCTGTTCGTACGCAACCCCACGGGTGTCTCGCACTCCCCGGCCGAGTACGCCGCCGAGGACGACTGCGTGGCCGGGGTGACCGCACTCGCCGACGTACTCGAAGGGCTGGCCTGCAGGTGACCAAGACGTACTGGCTGGAACACGCCTGGCTCGACACCCACGTCGAGCCGGGCGTCGCCGTGACCGTGTCGGCCGGCGGCTCCGGGGCCGGTGCCGACGGCCGCGTCACCGACGTCCGCACCGGCGTCGACACCCCGCCGCCGGGCGCCGAGATCCTGCGCGGACTCACCCTCCCCGGCCTCGCCAACGCCCACTCCCACGCCTTCCACCGCGCCCTGCGCGGCACCGTCCAGGTCGGCTCCGGCACCTTCTGGACCTGGCGCGAGATCATGTACTCCTTCGCCGACCGGCTGACCCCGGAGACCTACCACGCGCTGGCCCGCGCGGTGTACGCGGAGATGGCGCTCGCCGGAGTCACCGCCGTGGGCGAGTTCCACTACGTGCACCACGCCCACGACGGCACCCCCTACGCCGACCCCAACGCCATGGGCGAGGCACTCATCGCCGCGGCCGCGGACGCCGGGATCCGCGTCACCCTGCTCGACACGGCCTACCTCTCCTCCGGCTTCGGCCGGCCGCCCAGCCCGCACCAGCGGCGCTTCTCCGACGGCACCGCCGAAGCCTGGGCGGAACGCTCTTCACTTCTCAAGGACCGGGATCACGCACGGATCGGCGCGGCGATCCACTCCGTACGGGCCGTGCCCGCCGGACAGCTCGCCACCGTGACCCGCTGGGCCGAGGAGCGGCGCGCCCCGCTCCATGTCCACCTGTCCGAGCAGACGGCCGAGAACGAGGCCTGCCTCGCCGCCCACGGCCGCACCCCCACCCGCCTGCTCGCCGACCACGGCGTCCTCGGACCGCGCACCACCGGCGTCCACAGCACGCACCTCACCGACGAGGACATCGCCCTGATCGGCGGCTCCGGCACCGGCACCTGCATGTGCCCCACCACCGAACGCGACCTCGCCGACGGCATCGGCCCCGCCGTCGCCCTCCAGCGCGCGGGCTCACCCCTCTCGCTCGGCTCCGACAGCCACGCCGTCATCGACCTCCTCGAAGAGGCCCGCGCGATGGAGCTGAACGAGCGGCTGCGCACCCGCACCCGAGGTCACTGGACGGCCGCCGCCCTGCTGCGCGCCGCCTCAGCCGACGGCCACGCGGCCCTCGGCTGGGACGACGCGGGCACCATCGAGACGGGCGCCCTCGCCGACTTCACGACGATCGCCCTCGACTCGGTCAGAACAGCGGGACCGGTGCCACGCCTCGGCGCGGAGACAGCCGTATTCGCGGCCACGGCCGCCGATGTCCGGCACACGGTCGTGGCGGGCCGGCACGTCGTGCGCGACGGCGCGCACACGCTCGTCCCCGATGTGCCGGCAGCGCTCGCGGACGCCGTCCAGGCGCTGCGCTCCTGACTCCGGGGCGGGCGGCAGACCCCCCCCCCCCCCACCCCCCCCCCCCCACGACCCCCCCCCCCCACCGCCCCCAAAGCCACACACACCGCGACACCCA
>NZ_JBHYXD010000126.1:12451-15807 GCF_042751995.1 Streptomyces sp. NPDC059371
GCGCGAGCGCGCGCCCCCCCTCTCTCCCTCGCTCTTGGGCCCGCCCGCTCGGGCGCCGCCCCGCCGGGTGCCGCAGCCCGGCGGGGGCCCCCCCCCCCCCCCCCCCCCCCCCCGACGCCCCCCACCAGCAGTCCCGCCACCCCTGAGGACGCCATGAGCAGCACGACCGTCATCACCAACATCGCCAGTCTGGTCACCAACGATCCCTCCTTGGGCGACGGCTCCCCGCTCGGTCTGATCCAGGACGCGGCCGTCGTCATCGACGGCGACCGTGTCGCGTGGACCGGTGAATCAAGCAAAGCACCCGCCACCGACAACCGGGTCGACGCCGGTGGCCGCGCGGTGATCCCGGGCTTCGTCGACTCCCACTCGCACCTGGTCTTCGCCGGTGACCGCACCCAGGAGTTCAACGCCCGCATGTCCGGCCGCGCGTACAGCGCGGGCGGCATCCGCACCACCGTCGCCGCCACCCGCGCCGCCTCCGACGAGGAGCTGGAGCGCAACCTCACCCGCTACCTGCGCGAGGCCCTCCGCCAGGGCACCACGACCTTCGAGACCAAGTCGGGCTACGGCCTGACCGTCGAGGACGAGGCCCGCGCACTGCGCATCGCCGCCTCGCACACCGACGAGGTCACCTACCTCGGCGCGCACATCGTCTCGCCGGACTACGCCGACGACCCGGCCGGCTATGTCGCCCTGGTGACCGGCGAGATGCTCGACGCCTGCGCCCCGTACGCGCGTTGGGTGGACGTCTTCTGCGAGAAGGGCGCCTTCGACGGCGACCAGGCGCGGGCGATCCTCACGGCCGGCAAGGCCAAGGGCCTGCACCCGCGCGTGCACGCCAACCAGCTCTCGTACGGTCCCGGTGTCCAGCTCGCCGTCGAGCTGGACGCGGCGAGCGCCGACCACTGCACCCACCTGACGGACGCGGACGTCGACGCCCTCGCGAGCGGCGACACCGTGGCGACCCTGCTCCCCGGCGCCGAGTTCTCCACCCGCGCCGAGTGGCCGGACGCCCGCAGGCTGATCGACGCCGGTGTCACGGTGGCCCTGTCCACCGACTGCAACCCCGGCTCGTCGTTCACCTCGTCCGTGCCCTTCTGCGTCGCGCTCGCCGTACGGGACATGCGGATGACCCCGGACGAGGCCGTGTGGTCGGCGACCGCGGGAGGCGCGCGGGCGCTGCGCAGGGACGACGTCGGCCGGATCGTGCCGGGCGCCTACGCGGACCTGACGCTGCTGGACGCCCCGAGCCACGTCCACCTCGCCTACCGTCCGGGCGTCCCGCTGGTCACCGGCGTCTGGCGGCGCGGCGTCCGCGAGATCTGAGCCCGCGGACCGGACGGGGGCGGGCCCAGGGCCCTTCGGACGGCGCCCGCAGGGACACCCCCAGGGACCCAGGGACCCAGGCGGCGTCCGCCGACCGGGCCCACGGAGACCCCTCAGGCGCTGCCCGCGCGCCAGCGCTGGCCCGTGCCCCCGGTCAGCGGCACCAGGGACAGTCCGCCGTCGCCGTCCGGTGTCACGGCCGTCTCGATGGCCACGGCCGGGCGGATCACACCGTCCCCGTCGACGGTGAAACGGAGGTTGTCGCCGTGGCCGCCGTCGAGCGAGGAGCACTCCCAGATGCCCACGCCCCGGTCGACGGAGCCGCGGCTGTCCAGGCAGAAGTCGTCGTCGGCGGCCGACCGGAGGGAACCGCTGTCGACGCGCCAGCGCTGGGTGGGGGAGGACGTGCAGGGCGCCGTGACGACGTCGGTGCCCTTCTCGAAGTCGCCGTCGGGGATGTCCAGGCACAGCCCCGAGGCGACGTTCACCACCTGGGTGGCGGTGCCGCCCGGCGGGCGGAGGACGACGGTCGGGGTCGGCTTCGGGCTCGGTGACCTCGGCGGCGCCGAACTGCGGGACGGCGAGGGCGACGCGGAGGTCGCCGAGGGCGAGGGCGAGGCCGAGGGCGTGGGGGCCGACGGGGTGACCGGGACCGTCGCCGTGACGGTCACCGCGGGCGGGCCCGAGGGCGTGCCGACCGAGCCCGCCGCACCCGTGGACGGCGCCTCGCCGGAGGACAGCAGCAGGAACAGCACCGGCGCCAGGGCCACGCCGAACGCCGCCGCCGAGGTCAGGACGAACCGGCGGGACGGCGGCCAGGGCAGCACCGACGTCCGCGGGGCGGCGGGAACGGGCGGGGCGGCTCCCGTCCCCGTCGGGTCGTCCGTGACGTACGCCGTGCCCGCCCACGGCAGGAGGCCCTCGGCCAGGGCGGAGCGCGGGTGGTCGCGCAGCGCGGTCAGTTCCTCGTACGCGGCCGAGCAGTGCGCGCAGCGCGCCATGTGGGTGTGCAGGTCGGTGCTGGAGCGTGGGTTGTCGGGCCGTACCGACTCCTCGATCAGCCGGCGGAAGTCCCCGCAGCGCGGATCGTCCGAAGCGGCCAGCCGGTACCGCAGACAGGCCTGGCCCAGGGAGTGGAGCGCCTGGTCGGTGCCGTACGTGACGTCCTCGGCCGTGAGGCCGAGCAGGACCGCCGTCCGTTCGGCGGGCTCGCGCTCCACGACCGCGTACCAGATGAGTCCCTGGGCGCGGGACGGGAGGGACTGGAAGGCGGGGAGCAGGGAGGGGACGGGGCCGCCGGGGCCCGCGGTGCTGAGGACGAGGAGCAGCCCGGGGTCGAGTCCCGCCGCCCGCTGGTCCCGGGCCCAGGTGGCGGCCACGCGCCCGGTCAGCAGCAGGAGCTGGTGCCGCCAGGGGACGTTCGGGTCGATGCCGCGCGCCGTCTCGCGGGCCGCGAGGGTGAAGGTCTGCGCGGCGAGCTGTCCGGCTCCGGAGTCGCCGGTGGTGCACATCCGGGCGTAGGCGAGGACCGAGGCGCGGTGGCGTGCGCGCAGCTCCTGGAGCGCCGCGTACGCGGTCGAGGTGCCGGCGCGCAGCAGCTCGGTCAGCCGTGCGTCGGACGCCGCGGCGGGCAGTCCGTCGGCCTCGGCCGGGATGTCTCTGTCGGCCGGGTCGCCCTGTGCCATGTCTCTCCGCCTCCCCGCACCTGGTGCGTGCTCGTCCCGTCCTGACATACCGGCCAGTTTGGGATGCCCATGGTGACGGGATCGGCCTTCTGGGGAAAGAGCTGCCGGACAACGATTCCTTGGGAGCGCTCTCATCCTCCGCGCTCCCAACCCCTTTGCGTGAAAAGGAAGTTGTCTGCGCGGCGGGGCGGAGGGCCGCCGGGAAGCACGGAGCGGTGGGGGGGGCGGGGGGGGCGGGTGTGGGCGGGGTGGTGTGGGGGGGGCGGCGGCCCCCCCCCCTCGCCGAGCTCGTCCTCGACCGGCCCAAGGCCATGAACGCCGTGTCCACGGACATGGCGCGGT
>NZ_JBHYXD010000126.1:15817-22968 GCF_042751995.1 Streptomyces sp. NPDC059371
AAAAAACCAAAATACCGCCGCGCCGCCTTCGTTTGTAAACCCCCCCCGGGGCGGCCCCGGGGCCCCCCCCACCGCTCGGCCGCGCGGCCCCGCGGGCCGCGAAGCCGTGTCACTCCTCGACGGTCAGGCCCTTCCGGAGTCGCACGAGGGTGCGCGACAGGAGCCGGGAGACATGCATCTGGGAGATGCCGAGTTCGTCGCCGATCTCGGACTGGGTCATGTTCGCCACGAAGCGCAGGGAGAGGATCTGCCGGTCGCGCTGCGGGAGTTCCGCGATCAGCGGCTTGAGGGACTCCACGTACTCGATGCCCTCGAGTCCGTTGTCCTCGTAGCCGATGCGGTCCGCGAGCGCGCCCTCGGAGTCGTCCTCCTCGGGCTGGGCGTCCAGCGAACTGGCCGTGTAGGCGTTCGACGCGGCCATGCCCTCGACGACCTCGTCGCGGCTGATGCCCAGCCGTTCCGCGAGCTCGTTCACGGTCGGGGCGCGGTCGAGGCGCTGGGCCAGCTCGTCGCCGGCCTTGGCCAGGTCGAGCCGGAGTTCCTGGAGCCTGCGGGGCACCCGCACCGACCAGGAGGTGTCGCGGAAGAAGCGCTTGATCTCGCCGATGATCGTCGGCATCGCGAAGGTGGGGAACTCGACGCCCCGGCTCAGCTCGAAGCGGTCGATCGCCTTGATGAGGCCGATGGTGCCGACCTGGATGATGTCCTCCATCGGCTCGCTGCGGGAGCGGAAGCGGGAGGCGGCGAACTTCACCAGTGCGAGGTTGAGTTCGACGAGTGTGTTGCGTACGTACGCGTAGTCGTGCGTGCCCTCTTCGAGGAACTCCAGCCGCGCGAAGAGTGTCTTGGACAGAGCCCGTGCGTCCACCGGCCCCACCTGGTCGTACGGGGGGATCTCCGGAAGTCCGTCGAGTCCGGTGAGTTCGTCGACTCCGTGGGTCCCGGTTGCGTCGACGCGCTCCGGGGAACCCGGAGAAGGAGTCGAGGTCGCCGTCAGGGTCTGCGATGCGTCGAGCCGGGGTGACATGTGTCCTCCATCGTTCTCGGCATATGGCCGCCGATGCCAATACGTGCACTGCGGTGTGCGGCGCCTCCAAAGCCGGCCGGGTCGGATAGGTGTCTCTACTAGCCCTATCCGGTTTCCCGAACTCACCGCAAGTGTCATCTGTGGTGAAATGTCCATTTTCATGGGGTTGTTCGGGTGTCGGGTGACGTAGAGAAGGCGTAGTGTTCGAGTGCGTACGTCAGTAGTCGCGACACTCGGAAGTGAGACGGCATGGACCGCGGGACGGTCGGCAGCGCACAGTCTGGCCGGCTTCTTGTCGAGGTGCGGGAAGAGGGCACGAGTGCCGTCGTGACTCCCGCGGGTGAGCTCGATCACCACACGGCCGATTTGTTGCGTGAGCCACTCGATGGCTGCCTCGAAAAGGGGTATGCGCGCCTGATCATCGACTGTTCCCGTCTGGAGTTCTGCGACTCCACCGGGCTCAACGTGCTGCTCGGCGCCCGGCTGAAGGCCGAGGCCGCGGGTGGCGGGGTGCATCTGGCGGCGATGCAGCCGGTGGTCGCGCGGGTCTTCGAGATCACCGGGGCGGAGGCCGTCTTCACCGTCCACGACACGCTCGAAGCGGCGCTGTCCGGCTGAGCCGAAGGCCTTCCGCCATGTCGCCTTCCCCGCCCCGGGCGCCTCTGCGTGATCGGCGCGTTACTGGCGTCACGGGGCCCGTGCCGAAAAAGTGGGTGTTCGGACGGTTCCGTCGGGCAGGAGACATCCTGGATGCACCGGCGGTCCAGGGCTCGGCGGCCGGGGCGGCGGAAGTTGTTGATCCACCAGCGGCGAAAGCCGTTGCTCCATCCGTACTGAGTACTGCGTACTGAGTCTTGAATCGTGAACCGGTGAATCGGTGAGGTGAAGCGCTGATGAGCACCACCCGGCCCTGTACGCCGGGCGACCGCGGCCCGGAGCCGGGCGACGGCGGCGCTTCCGCGGTGTCCGCGCGGAGCGTGGCGCCCGTGGACGGCGCGACGCCCGGCGAGAGCGTCTCCCCGGCCGGGGAGACGCCCGCCGACCGTGCCTCCACGGCCGGCGCGACGCCCGCAGGCGGCGCCTCCCCGGCCGCCGGAGCGGCTTCCGCGCCCATCGGCCGTCAGGTCCGGTCGCTGAGCCTCGCCGGCGAGAGCGGCGTCGTGCCGCTCGCCCGCGACTTCGCCCGGCAGGCGCTGTACGCGTGGGGCTGGCTGCCCGCGGCGAGCGCCGACCGGCGGGCGGCCGCCGAGGACGTCCTGCTGGTCGTCTCCGAGCTGGTCACCAACGCCTGTCTGCACGCCGAGGGCCCGGACGGGCTCCGGATCTCCCTCGACAACAAGGTGCTGCGCATCGAGGTCTCCGACCGGGGGGCGGGCCAGCCCGCCCCGCGCACCCCGCACCGCGCCGGCCGTCCCGGCGGCCACGGCATGTTCATCGTGCAGCGGCTCTGCCTCGACTGGGGGGTCCTGCGGACGCCCGGAGTCGCGGGCAAGACGGTCTGGGCGGAACTCGGCGCTCCCGCCTAGGTCACGTCCGCCAAGTCGCGTCGTCCGCCCGAAGGGCGGGCGAGACGTTGCGGACACGGCCCAGAGCCTGTCCGGCACTTCGCGTCTGCCCGGCCCCAGCCCTTCGGTCCGGCCACTGTCCCGAGTGGTCCGGACCCTTCCTCGTGCGCCGCCCGATGCGCGTCGGATCCCCACGGATCCGGCGCGCACTTTGTCTTCCCTCCACAAGTCACCGGGCGTACCTTGACGGCCGATCTGATGTACCGTCAGGAATGAGGGCGAGCCCGTGACGTACCGGACGTACCAGAAACGAACCGCCGCGCTCGCGTTCGCCGCGGCCCTGGCCGGCTCGGCGGTGCTGACGGCCGCCCCCGCAGCCCAGGCCGACGTGGTGGACGTCAACTACCAGTGCAAGACGCCGATCGGCGACAAGAGCGCCGTCTCTCCCATCGACATCAAGGGCGTCAAGAGCGGCAGCGTCTACAAGCTCACCATGTCCTGGCAGAAGGGCGTCTCGTCCAGCCCCGTCGAGCTCGGCAAGGGCGCGATGTCGCCGAGCGCCGTCATCAAGGTGGGCGGCGCGGACAGCGGCACGGTGGCGGTCAGCGGACCGGCCAACGCGGCCGCCATTCCCGCCAACACCCCCATCAAGATCAGTGACTTGAGCGGAACCTACACGCCGAAGAAGTCCGGCAAGGTCACCTTCACCGCGGGCGTCCTCACCATCAAGGCACTCGGCACCACGACCACGTGCACGCCCTCGAACAGCCCGGGGCCCTCGCTGACCCTCGACGTCACGGCGGCCGGCGGTTCGGGTTCGTCGGGCTCGGGCTCCTCCGGCTCCGGCGCCGGCGGGAGCCAGAGCGGCTCCGGCTCCGGTGACTCCCTCCCGCAGACCGGCCCCGAGGACTCCGTGATCGCTCTCGGCACCCTCGGCGGCACGGTCCTGCTCGCCGGCGCGGCAGGCGTGCTGTGGCTGACGCGCAGGCATCAGGCGGTACGCCGCTGACCTTCCCGCACCGCGACCTGGAGCCGCCGCATGCCGTACGCACTTCCCGCCGCCCGCGCGCTGGGCCTGACCCTCGTGCTGCTGAGCGCGGCACCGACGGCCCTGGCCGCCGAGGGCTGGTCCGTCGTGCCGGCCGGGGGCGGCACGACCGGCGGACGGCCCTCCGTCTACGCGGAGGGAGCGCCCGGCACGGTCCTCCAGGACTCGGTGTCCGTACTCAACCCCGGTACGCGGCCCGTCACGGTCCGGCTGCGCGGCGCCGACGCGGACAACACCGCCGACGGCGCCTTCACGGTGCGCGAAAGGGCGGCGGACACGGGCGCGTGGATCGCCTTCGCCGGACACGCGGACGGCCGCAGGACGGCGGTGCGGGAGCTGTCCGTACGGGTGCCGGCGCACACCCGCGCCGACGTGCCCTTCACCATCGGCGTGCCGGCCGCGGCGGCGCCCGGTGACCATCCCGGCGCGATCGTCGCGAGGGGCGGCGGCCGCACCTCGGCGGTCCGGGTCCAGCTCCGGGTGCCGGGGCCGGCGTTGTCGGCGCTGACAGTGGAGCACGTCAGGGCGGGCGGCGGCGGGATCTCGTACGAGCTGGTCAACCGCGGCACCACGGTCCTCGCTCCGCGGCTCGCCGTGCACGCCGGCGGGGTCTTCGGCACCCTGCTCGACCGCGGCCCGCGCGCGCTGCCCGTCGAGCTCCTGCCGGGCCGCCGCGTCACGCTCCACGAACCGTGGACCGGCCCGCCGGCGTTCGACGCGGCGACGGTCCGGCTGACGGTGACGGCGGCGGGCGGGGTGCGCGCGACGGGTACCGCGGAGGTCCGGTCGGTGCCGTGGGGCGCGGTGGCCGCGGTGTCGGGCGCCCTGATGGCGCTGTCGGCCGCCTTGTCCGTCGTACGGCACCGGAGGCGGGCCGGGGTGCCGGGACCCGGGCGTCGCGGGCGCCGGGTCCGGGACGGCGGGGCCGGCGAACAGAGCCGCACGGAAGTCGAGTTGACGGGAGCGGTGTCGTGAGCGTCCTGGACGGCAAGATACGGGCGGCGGCGCTGGGGGCGGTGCTGGCACTCGTCCTGGTTCCGTTGGCGGTGGTGGGGCCGGCGGGATCGGCGGCCGCCGCCGGGAAGCCGGCTGTCACGCTGTCCAAGTCCGAGGCGGGAACCGGTGGTTCGATCACCGTGACCGGCAGCGGATGGCGGCCCGGGACGCTGCTGATGATGCTGGTCTGCGGGCAGTCCGTGCCCTCGCGCGGGGTGATCGGCGGCACCAACTCCTGCGCCAACGCCGACGGACGGGCCGTCACCACCGACGCCAAGGGCGGCTTCAGCAGGAAACTGCCGGTCGCCGAGCCGCCCAAGCCCTGCCCCTGCGTGGTGCATGTCGCCACCGTCACCGGGGAGAAGGCCGAGGCCGACGCCGTCTTCATGGTGGCCGGCCACGCGGTGGCGCCGCTGCCGAAGGAGGAGAGCGGCGGCCGGATCTCGGTGCTGACCGACCCCCGGCTCGACGGGTCCGGCGGTCTGCTGACCTGGTTCGGCTCACCGCCCTCGCGCACCCTCGTCCTCACCGTCGGCAACGTCGGTACCAGCCCCGTGAAGAACCCGGTCTTCCAGGTCGGCACCGCCCACGGGGTGTTCGCCCCGCAGTGGGAGGAACAGCAGTGGCGCGGCAGCATCGCGCCCGGCCGCAAGGCACAGATCAGACTTCCGGTCGAACTGTCGGCCGGGGCGCACGGCGACTACACGATCTCGCTGAAGTACGGCGGGAAGGTGCTCGCCGAGCAGCCGTGGGGCGTGGGCCGCCCCTGGGGAGTCACCGTCTTCTGGATCCTGCTCTGCGTGGTCGTCCCGGCCGCCGTGTTCCGCGTCGGCATGGCCGTGGTGGACCGGGTGCGCCCCCGCAGGTCGACCGGACGGGCGGGACGGCACCGGGGGCTGCGGCCGGGCGAGCTCACCCTGCGCCTGCCCTGGGCGAACCCCGCCCCCCGGACACCGGCGGACGACTCCGCCTCCCCGGTTCCGGCCCTGCCCTGGTTCACCCCGGAGACCGATCCGGGGACCGGGGCGAACGGTCAGCTCTCCGCACCGCACGAGAACGGTCCGACGACGCAGACGAGAAAGGGGCATACGTGAGCACGCAACGGAGAGTGAAACGGGCCGGAGGCCGCAGAGCGGGCGCGGCCGGGGTCGCGCTGATGCTCGGCGGTGCGGGCATCCTGCTGGGAGTGGCCGCCGTCCCCGCGCAGGCCGCCGAGGTGTCGTACAGCACGGAGTGCATTCCGCCCGCGATCTCCGGGCTGCCCGCCGTGCAGGGCACCACGAAGGTGGAGATCACCGCGCCCGCCGAGGCGAAGGTGGGCGACGAGGTCACCATCACCTGGAAGTTCACCCAGGCCGCCTCGAAGAACCCCGACGTCCTCGACCTCGACGCCAACACCGTCAAGCCCACCGGGACGCTGAAGGCGGGCGGCGCGCAGACGGCGGACATCGCGATGGAGGGACCGCGCGAGAACCCCGCCATCCCCAAGAACAGCGCCATGAAGCTGTCCGACATGACGGGCAGGCTGAAGCTGACGACGGCGGGCGACGTCACGCTCACCCCGGACGCGTACAACATCAACGTCAGCAAGCCGATCTCCACCGACACCAAGTGCACGCCCAAGGCGGCGGTGAGCCCCTCGGCGACCATCAAGGTGACGAGCGGCGGCGGTTCGGGCGGCACGCCGACCCCGACCCCGACTCCCACCCCCACTCCGACTCCGAGTTCGCCGAGCGGATCGGCCACCCCGTCGCCGAGCGGCAGCGGGACCGACGGGGGCGGTGACACCGGCGGGTCCGGCGGGCAGACCGACTTCACGGGCAAGGAGGTCTCCGTGCCCTACACGTGCAAGACGCCTATCGGAGACAAGAACGCCACCTCGGCCGTCCAGATCAACGCGAAGAAGAACGGCGGGAGTTTCGGCCTCACCGTGCGGTTCAAGGCGTCGGTGATGGACAGCCCGGCGGACATCCCCGCGGATTCCGTGAAGCCGTCGATGGAGGTGGTCCTGGGCGGCGCCGACAAGGGCACGGTGCATGTGGAGGGTCCGACGAACTCCGCGCCCATCAAGTCCGGCGACCCGATCGAGATCCCCGATCTGACGGGCACCTACAAGCCGGGCGCGACCGGGAGTTCGACCCTGGCCCCGGGTGTGCTGACGGTGATGGCCCTGGGTACGACGACGACCTGCACCCCGGCCAAGTCCGAGGTCTCGCTGACCCTGGACACCTCGGAGCAGGCGAGCGGTGCCTCGGGCGGCGGCTCCACCTCGTCCGGCTCCGGTTCCGCCGGTACGTCCTCCAGCGGCGGCCTGGCGGAGACGGGCTCCGACAGCCACAGCGCCCTCCAGGCGCTCGGACTGGTGGCGGGCACGGTCGTCCTGCTGGGCGGCGCGGTCTTCACCTTCATGCCGGGGCGCCGCCGGACACGGTGACCGGCACGCGCTGATCCCCGTGACCCTCGATCCGGTCCCCACCCCGGCCGCCGCCCGGCCGCCGCCCGGCCGCCGCCCGGCCGCCGCCCGGCGGCGTGAACGGCCGCGGGAACGGCGAAGGGCCGCCGCACCGAACGGTGC